>NZ_CP116339.1:1335000-1490000 GCF_028198165.1 Pseudoxanthomonas sp. JBR18 | reverse complement strand
CTGGTGAATAGCTGGGGGAGGCCGAAGTGACCAGGCCGCTGCGACTGTTTATCAAAAACACAGCACTCTGCAAACACGTAAGTGGACGTATAGGGTGTGACGCCTGCCCGGTGCTGGAAGGTTAATTGATGGGGTCAGCCGCAAGGCGAAGCTCTTGATCGAAGCCCCAGTAAACGGCGGCCGTAACTATAACGGTCCTAAGGTAGCGAAATTCCTTGTCGGGTAAGTTCCGACCTGCACGAATGGCGTAACGACAGCGGCGCTGTCTCCACCCGAGACTCAGTGAAATTGAAATCGCTGTGAAGATGCAGCGTTCCCGTGGCAAGACGGAAAGACCCCGTGAACCTTTACTATAGCTTTACATTGAACGTTGAGTTCGTCTGTGTAGGATAGGTGGGAGGCTATGAAACTGTGGCGCTAGCTGCAGTGGAGCCATCCTTGAAATACCACCCTGATGTGCTTGACGTTCTAACCTAGGTCCGTTATCCGGATCGGGGACCATGTATGGTGGGTAGTTTGACTGGGGCGGTCTCCTCCCAAAGAGTAACGGAGGAGCACGAAGGTACGCTCAGCGCGGTCGGACATCGCGCACTGTGTGCAAAGGCATAAGCGTGCTTGACTGCAAGATCGACGGATCAAGCAGGTACGAAAGTAGGTCTTAGTGATCCGGTGGTTCTGTATGGAAGGGCCATCGCTCAACGGATAAAAGGTACTCCGGGGATAACAGGCTGATACCGCCCAAGAGTTCATATCGACGGCGGTGTTTGGCACCTCGATGTCGGCTCATCACATCCTGGGGCTGTAGTCGGTCCCAAGGGTATGGCTGTTCGCCATTTAAAGTGGTACGCGAGCTGGGTTCAGAACGTCGTGAGACAGTTCGGTCCCTATCTGCCATGGGCGTTGGAGATTTGAGAGGGGCTGCTCCTAGTACGAGAGGACCGGAGTGGACGAACCTCTGGTGTTCCGGTTGTCACGCCAGTGGCACTGCCGGGTAGCTATGTTCGGAAGCGATAACCGCTGAAAGCATCTAAGCGGGAAGCGCGCCTCAAGATGAGATCTCCCGGGACACAAGTCCCCTAAAGGAACCATCAAGACTAGGTGGTTGATAGGTCAGGTGTGTAAGCGCTGTAAGGCGTTGAGCTAACTGATACTAATGATCCGTGCGGCTTGACCATATAACCTCAAGTGGCTTCGGCATACGCCGATGCACCACACACTTAGCCTCGACAACACGTCGATGCCATCTATACACTCCCTACATCACAAGTAACTACGCGAGACTGTGCGCCTCATCCGTTGTTTGGATGGCGACGCTCCAACCGTCTCCCTGGTGAAATTAGCGCTGTGGTCCCACCCGTTCCCATCCCGAACACGGAAGTGAAACGCAGTTGCGCCGATGGTAGTGTGGCTTAAGCCATGCAAGAGTAGGTCATCGCCAGGGCCTTACACCTAAAACCCCTCAGATCGAAAGATCTGGGGGGTTTTTCTTTGTCCGTCCGCAACCCGACAAACGCCCAACGGCGCCGTGCGACTTAATCCCCAACGCCGTGCCATACAGCACCCGCTGCGCGGCAAATCGCAGAAACCTCTCATCTGCGCGACTGCCCCATCAACGCGCGCGTGGTCAGGACATACGGCGCCAGACGCAGCATGGGAACCCAATCGGGCGACGCAGGCGGACTTTTCAGTCCTACGGTTGCGTCGTAGGCACAGAGCGACCCGTCAACCAGCAAACGCAGAACATCGGCGAAGGCAGAATGCCGAGGCGTGTTCGTGAAAACTTCGAACGCTTCAAGCCTGAGCCAGAGCGCTTACCGACGCCGGCCAACGCTCGACCAGATCCCACGCCACTCCGCACAAAGGAAAGCCTTCAGATCTGCGGATACAGCGTGTCATCAAGGCTGGCAGGTCGACAAGGCGCGCAGCCCGCGTAGACCGGAGGGGCTCCTCAAAAGCTGCACCGAGTCAGTGTCTTGTGTGAGCCGCCCTTCTGGCTGACAAAGACCAAGAGGCACCCAACTCCGCTCAAGTTCGGCGAAACTGCCTAAATGTCACGCACGCACCTTGAACTAATGCGCTGCAGGACGCTGTGACCGGTAGCATTGAACGTACTGTCAGAGTGACGCCGCAGTCCCTCGGCAGATGCCTGAACTCAACCATGGGGAAGCTTGGCGCGTGTCAGCGCAGCGCATAGCGTGCCCCGCGCGCCATGCGCACGCTATTGCGCCGGCGGCAGCGTGACCGGGCGATCCAGCGGATGCTGGACTGGATCGGGGATCGCCTTCACCGGAGCGTCGTTCCTGCCCAGGAAGTTGTACCAGTGGTAACGGGCGATCCCCAGCCACTCGACACAGGCCAGGTCGGTGATGAGCAGGTTGTAGCTGTTGGGCAGCCAGGACGAGAACGGCGCGGTGTAGTCGCTGCGCGCCGGGGTGGGGTGGAGGCCGAAATGGGCGAAGTACAGCAGGCTGCGTCGCATATGCAGGCCGGAGGTGACCAGCACCAGCGGGCCGTGAGGAACCTCTGACAGCAGATGGGAAGTGAACTTCGCGTTCTCCCAGGTATTGCGTGAAGCGCTTTCCTCCAGCAGTGCCGAGGCGGGCACGCCGGCCTCGCGCAGCAGCGAGCCGTAGAGTTGCGCTTCGGTGTTGCCCAATCCGGCGGGATCGCCTCCGGAAATCAGCACCCGGCAGCCCCGCGTGCTCGCCTTGCAGCTCTCGTAGAGCTGGACCGCACGCAGAATCCGGCTATAGGCCAGCGACTGTGGCTCGATGCCGCCTTCGTGCGGCAATTTCTGCATGCCCATGCCGAGCACGATGATGACCGAATCCGGTGCCCAGGCGAGTCGGACCGGGTCACGTTGACCGGCCTGGGTCATGGCCACGATCCAGCCGGCCAGTAAGCCGTTGCCCAGCAGCCAGAACACGATCACCCAGCAGCTTGCGACGACGCGTGCCGTGCGCCTCCAGCGCAAGCGGAACAGCACGGCCGTCAGCAACGCGCCTAAGGCCAGAAACACCAGGGACATCGGCCGAACCCACGCAGGAAAACCCTCATGGTTGCAGATCGCGGGCAAGGCTTCATGTCCAGCGTCCTGACCCCTCCACGGCTTGACGCAAACCGCCGCTCCGCATACTGTGCGCGGGCCGAAGGTTTCATCGCTTCATCCCCATGAAGCGATGAATTAAACGGGAATCCGGTGAAGGCGCCTGAGGGCGCCCATTCCGGAGCTGCCCCGCAGCGGTTATTGGAAACGAACCCCGCCAACAGCACTGGTGTCGCTTCAACGCGACACCGGGAAGCGGCGGACAGTAGGTGGCGCGTCCCACGCCGTGTCCATGAGCCCGAAGACCGGCCCCGGCCGGAAGACCCAGACCGGTCTTCCGTTTCGACCTGGCACCGCTCGCGGGAGCGGCACGGGCACTCCGCTCCCTGCAGTCGACCGCGGGCGGGACGGGGTGAGCGTGCGTGTTTCGCGTAGTGGATCCGGTTCGCCCGCGGGGGCGAAGGTCGCTGGCGTGGCACGTCGCAGCCGGAAGTCCGGACGCGTGGCGCGCGGTTCCTTCGTTCCTCAATGCCCACACGCAATGAGGATCCATCCACATGACCATCGTCACCAACCTCGGCTTTCCCCGCATCGGGCCACGCCGGGAACTCAAGCACGCCCTTGAACGCCACTGGAAGGGCGAGGACAGCGCGGACACGCTGCAGGCTACCGCACGCGAGCTGCGACTCAGGCACTGGCACCTGCAGCGCGAGGCCGGCGCCGACCTGTTGCCCAGCAACGATTTTTCGCTCTACGACCAGGTGCTGGACACCGCCTTCCTGTTCGACGCGATCCCGCAGCGCTACCGCGCCCTGGCCGAGTCCGACCCGCTTGGCGCCTATTTCGCCATGGCGCGCGGGCGCCAGACCGATGGCGTCGACCTGCGGGCGCTGGAGATGACCAAGTGGTTCGACACCAACTACCACTACCTGGTGCCGGAACTGCAGGCCGGGCAACGCTTCGCGCTGCGTGGCGACAAGCCGGTCGCCGAATTCCTGGAAGCCAAGGCTGCCGGCTTCAACACCCGCCCGGTCCTGCTGGGGCCGGTGAGCTTCCTGCATCTGTCCAAGACGGTGGATGGCAGCGACCGTTTCGCGCTCCTCGACGGCCTGCTGCCGGCCTACGCCGCGCTGCTCTCGCACCTGCACGCCGCCGGCGCGGAGTGGGTCCAGATCGATGAGCCGATCCTGACCCTGGACCTGACGACGCAGGTCCAAGACGCGTTGCGTGAGGCCTACGCACGACTGGCGCAGGCCACGCGACCCAAGCTGATGCTCAGCACCTACTTTGGCGCGCTTGGCGACAACCTCGTGCTCGCCGCCGAACTGCCCGTCGACGGCCTGCACGTGGATCTGGTGCGCGCACCCGAACAGCTCGACGCGGTCCTCCAGGCGTTGCCCGCCGGGCGGGTGCTCTCGGCAGGCCTGGTGAATGGCCGCAACGTCTGGCGCACCAACCTGGACAACGCGCTGACCCTGGCGCGCTATGCGCAGGGCCAGCTGGGTGCCGATCGATTGTGGCTGGCTCCGTCCTGCTCGTTGCTGCACGTCCCGGTCGATCTGGACCAGGAAAAGACCCTGGATGAAGAAGTGAAGCCGTGGTTGTCCTTCGCCCGCCAGAAGCTGGGCGAACTGCGCCTGTTGGCCAATGCCCTGGACGGTGCGCCAGACGCGGACGCCGGCCTGGCCGAACAACGCGCCCACCTTGAATCGCGCCGACAGTCGCCGCGCGTGCATCGCCCCGAGGTCGCCCAGCGCGTTGCGCGCCTGACGCCGCAGGACAGCCGCCGGCAATCGCCCTATCCGCAGCGCCGCCGTGTGCAGGAAGCCGCCTTCGACCTGCCGGTCTATCCGACCACCACGATCGGCTCGTTTCCGCAGACCCAGGACGTGCGCCAGGCACGTGCGCGGCACAAGTCCGGCAAGCTCTCCGACGCCGAGTACGACGCCTTCCTGGCGGCCGAAACCGAGCGCTGCGTGCGCTTCCAGGAACAGATCGGGCTCGACGTGCTGGTGCATGGCGAATACGAGCGCAACGACATGGTCGAGTACTTCGGCGAGCAGCTGGATGGCTTCGTCTTCACCAAGCTGGGCTGGGTGCAGAGCTACGGCAGCCGCTGCGTGAAGCCACCGATCATCTTCGGCGACGTGGTGCGCCCGGCACCGATGACGGTGCGCTGGTCGCAGTATGCGCAGTCACTGACGCCGCGGCCGATGAAGGGCATGCTGACCGGCCCGGTGACGGTGCTGCAGTGGTCGTTCGTGCGCGACGACCAGGCCCGCAGCGCGACCTGTCGTCAGATAGCGCTGGCGCTGCGCGATGAGGTCACCGACCTGGAAGCGGCCGGCATCGGCATCATCCAAATCGACGAGCCGGCGATCCGCGAAGGCCTGCCGCTGCGCCGCGGCGAATGGGCCACCTACCTGGACTGGGCGGTCGAAGCCTTCCGTATCTGCGCCAGCGGCGTGGGCGATGCGACCCAGATCCACACCCACATGTGCTACTCGGAGTTCAACGACATCATCGACGCGGTCGCGGCGATGGATGCGGACGTGATCTCGATCGAAACCTCGCGCTCGCGCATGGAGCTGCTGGATGCGTTCGTGCGGTTCGCGTATCCCAACGAGATCGGTCCGGGCGTCTACGACATCCATTCCCCGCGGATTCCTTCCACCGCCGAGATGGTGGACCTGCTGCGCAAGGCGCGTGCGGTGCTGCGCGATGCCCAGTTGTGGGTTAACCCGGACTGCGGGCTCAAGACCCGTGGCTGGGAGGAAACCCGGCACGCGCTGGAGCAGATGGTCGAGGCCGCGCGCATCCTGCGGGCGGACCTGGCGCGGGCCGCCTGAGGATTGCGCATCGGATGCCACGTGGGCGCGGGCCAGAAACGGCCCGCGCCCATGCGGCGTCCCAGTGCGTGGATATCCGGCGGGCCCGGCATGAAGCCGATGTGAGCCGGTAACGGTTACACGAACGCCATGCACACCCGGCCCGCGTAAACTCGGTCACCCCCTTCACCACAGGACTTGCCGACCGTGTCAATCAACCAGGAACAGCGGGACAAGATCGCTTCCGGCCAAGGCTTCATCGCTGCGCTCGACCAGAGCGGTGGCAGCACGCCCAAGGCGCTGAAGCTGTATGGCATCGACGAATCCGCCTATTCGGGCGACGCCGAGATGTTTGCCCTGGTCCACCAGATGCGCGAGCGCATCGTCACCAGCCCGGCCTTCACCGGTGAGCGGGTGGTCGGCGCCATCCTCTTCGAGCGCACCCTGGACGACCGCTTCGCAGGCGAAGAAGCCGCGCAGTACCTGTGGAACACCAAGCAGGTCGTGCCGTTCCTCAAGATTGACAAGGGTCTGGAAGAGGAAGCCAACGGCGTGCAGCTGCTCAAGCCCATCCCGGGTCTGGCCGAGCTGCTGGCCAAGGCCAAGGCCAAGGGCGTGTTCGGCACCAAGGAGCGCTCGGTCATCAAGGGCAACAACGCGCAGGGCATCGCCGCGGTGCTGGACCAGCAGTTCGAGCTGGGCAAGCAGGTCCTGGACGCCGGCCTGGTGCCGATCATCGAGCCGGAAGTGGACATCAAGGCCGCCGACAAGGCGCAGATCGAGGCCACGATGAAGCAGGGCCTGCTCGAGCGCCTGGACAAGGTCGACGCGGCCACCCCGGTGATCCTCAAGCTCACCCTGCCCAGCGTCGACGGCTTCTTCCAGGAGCTGGTCGACCACCCGAGCGTGCTCAAGGTCGTGGCGCTGTCCGGCGGCTACAGCCGTGACGAGGCCAACGCCAAGCTGGCCAAGAACCCCGGCATCATCGCCAGCTTCAGCCGCGCCCTGACCGAGGGCCTGAGCGCGCAGCAGAGCGATGCGGAGTTCAACGAAGTGCTCGACGCCACCATCGAGTCGATCTACCGCGCCTCGATCGCCTGATCGAGCCGCCGGACGCGTCCAAGCAGGCCCCCCTCCGGCGGGGCCTGTGTCGTTTTAACGTCCGCGGCGCCGCGAGGCGAAGCGGCGCTGGCTTGAGGCCGATGGCCGGCATGGCTAGGCTGCGGCTTCCCCACGCAGCTGGCGCCTTCGATGACCGACATGCCCCACGACACCGCCCTGATCGTGGTCGACCTGCAGCCGGACTTCATGCCCGGCGGTGCGCTGGCCTGCCACGAGGGCGATGCCATCGTGCCGGGCATCGCGCGGCTGCTGGATGCGCGCGCCTACGGCACGGTCGTGGCCACGCAGGACTGGCATCCACGCGCGCATGCTTCCTTCGCCACGCAGCATCCGGGGCATGATCCGTTCGACGTGATCGACCTGCACGGCCAGCCGCAGATGCTGTGGCCGGACCACTGTGTGCAGGGCACCCCGGGCGCGGCGCTGGACCCGCGTGTGGACTGGACGCCGGCGGACCTGATCCTGCGCAAGGGCACGCACGCGCAGGTCGATTCCTACAGCGCCTTCCGCGAAAACCACGGCCCGGACGGCACGCGGCCCTCGACCGGGCTGGCCGGCTGGCTGCGTGCGCGCGGCATCACCGAGGTCCACGTGTGCGGGCTGGCGCGCGATGTCTGTGTGCTGTGGACCGCGCAGGACGCGATGGCCGAAGGGTTTGCCGTGCGGTTCCTGTGGGAGCTGACCCGGCCGGTCACCCCCGAGGGCGATGCGCCCACGCGCCGGGCTCTGGAAGCCGGGGGCATCACCATCGCCTGAGCCAGGCGCCCACTTGGTAGGGACGACAGACTCCGGGAAGTTGACAAACCGTGGTCGAGAAAGTGTATTTTGCGTTAATTGTGCTGCATGGCAGCACGCCCGGCCACGCTCGTCACTTTCCCCGCGGAGTCACCCATGCCTGTCCACTCATCGTTGCGCCGCAGTGCGCTCGCCCTTGCCGTCAGTGCCACCTTCGTCGGTGGTGCGTCCGCCCAGCAGGCGTCCACCCCGCCGTCCGTCGCGCAGCTCGACTCGGTCCAGGTGACCGCCGACCGCCGCAGCGAGGACTCCCAGAAGGTGCCGGTCTCGGCCACGGTGCTGCGCCCGGATTACCTGGATGCGCTGTCTACCAGCGCCTCGGATGTGCGCGTGCTGGCCGGCAAGGCGCCCAGCTTGAACGTCGAGTCCTCAAACGGGCGCGTGTTCCCGCGCTTCTACATCCGTGGCTACGGCAACACCGACTTCACCACCTACGCCTCCCAGCCGGTGTCGCTGGTCTATGACGACATCGTCTACGAGAACGCCTTCCTGAAGGGCTTCCCGATGTTCGACCTGGCCAGCGTGGAAGTCCTGCGCGGCCCGCAGGGCACCCAGTTCGGCCGCAATACCCCGGCCGGCGTGGTCAAGTTCAACTCGGCCCGCCCGGTGCTGGGCTCGACCCAGGGCTATGCCAGCGTGTCCTACGGCACTCATGCCACCACCTCGGTGGAAGGCGCGCTCAACCTGCCGATCAGCCAGACCTGGGCCGCACGCCTGTCGCTGCTGCAGCAGCACCGCGATGACTGGGTGACCAGCCAGATCTCCGGCCAGAAGCTGGAAGGCTATGACGATTCGGCTCTGCGCCTGCAGCTGCTGTTCGAGCCGGGCGATGACTTCAGTGCGCTGTTCAATGCTCATGCGCGCAAGCTCAACGGCACCGCGCGCCTGTTCCGCGCCAACATCTTCAATCCGGGCACCAACCAGCTGGTCGATGACTTCGACGAGGACAAGGCCTACATCGATGGCCACAACGCCCAGGAGCTGACCACCTATGGCGGCAGCGCCAACCTGACCTTCAGTTCGGGCGATGTGACCTTCCACTCGATCACCGGCTACGAAGGGATCTCCAAGTACTACAGCCGCGGTGACATCGACGGCGGCTACGGCCCGGGCGTGTTCACCGATCCCACCCAGCCCTCCGGCCCCGGCTTCATTCCGTTCTCGGTGGAGACCGCCGGTGGCATCAAGTCCCTGGACCAGTTCACCCAGGAGCTGCGCGCCGAATCCAACTACGCCGGCCCGCTGAACTGGCAGGGCGGTCTGTACTACTTCTACGACAACGTGCAGGGCGAGGCCTACGACTACGACACCCTCGCCGGCGGCGCGCTGACCGGCTATGACCTGACGCGCCAGAAGACCTCCTCCTGGGCGGCCTTCGCCTCGCTCAACTACCAGGCCACCGATGCGCTCAATCTGCGCGCCGGTATCCGCTACACGCACGATCACAAGACCTTCGACATCCTGGAATGGGATCGCAGCTCGCCGCCGCCGATCGGCGGCGACACCAGCGGCTCCAAGGTCACCGGCGATGTCAGCGCGACCTTTGCCCTGACCGATGCGGTCAACCTCTACGCGCGCGCCGCGCGTGGCTATCGCGGGGCCAGCTTCGGTCCGCCGTCCACCGGCGTGCCGGTGACCGTGGCGCGTCCTGAGACCGTGGATTCCTACGAGTTGGGCATCAAGGCCAACCTGTGGGATCGCCGCGGCCGGTTGGCCTTCGACATCTACAGCATGGACATCAAGGACCAGCAGCTCACCGCAGTGGGCGGGACGTCCAACGCCGTGCAGCTGATGAACGCCAAGAAGAGCGAAGCCTACGGCGCCGAGCTGGACTTCGAACTGCTGGCCACCGAGAACCTGCGCTTCGGCTTCAACGGCAGCTACAACCACACCGAGATCAAGGATCCCGGCCTGGCCACCTCGACCTGCTCACCGTGGGTGTGCACGGTGACCGATCCGGTCAATGCCGACGGCCTGGCCTACATCGATGGCAATCCGCTGCCGCAGGCGGCCAAGTGGATCGGCAACGTCAACGCCCGCTATGGCATCCCGGTCGGCGACGACGGCGAGGTCTTCGTCTACACCGACTGGTCCTACCGCAGCGAGGTCAATTTCTTCCTGTACCAGTCGCGTGAGTTCGTCGGCCAGCCGCTGTTCGAAGGCGGCCTGAAGATCGGCTACAACTGGAACGGTGGCCAGTACGAGGCCTCGGTGTTCTGCCGCAACTGCACCAACCAGATCCGCGCCACCGGTGCGATCGACTTTGACAACCTGACCGGGTTCATCAACGACCCGCGCATCATCGGTGCCCAGTTCCGCGCGAACTTCTGATCCCCACCGCGCCGTCGCATCACGCCGCCGCCCGCTGTAAATAGGGGCGGCGGCGTTGTTTTTTACGCGCTTCCGGAGGCGCTCGATCTTCATGCCTTGATTGGCGTGTATATCCAGGATGTTCCACGCGAAGGCATCTTGGGGCTTGAGCGATGCGGTCAAGGAGCGGCTGCGGCGGCCATGTACCTCCGGCAGATCCCATTGCCGCTGGGACGATCCTGCTTGCGGCACCGCTGACGATCGTGTGCGCAGGACCAGGCACGACTTCACGCCACACAAGCGTCAGCCCATCGGCGGAAGCCACTCGGTCAACGCAGGGATGGACCTCAGCCTCTCCAAGTGAGCCAACCATCGCAGCTGCGTCGGCGCATGGTGTCGCTGGCGGCCGGGCAAAGGCCGTGTTCTGAACGCGCTCAGAAGCGAGCGGTGAACTCCAGCCCGTAGGTGCGCGGCTCGTTGATGAAGCCGGTCAGGTTGTCGAAGTCGATCGCGCCGACGATGCGGGTCTGATCGGTGATGTTGCGCCCGAAGACCGCGATCTCGTAATCGCCGTAGTCCCAGCCGTAGGCGATGCGCAGGCCGCCTTCCAGCGAAGCCTTGCCGCGGAACTCGGCGGCCTGGTACAGGAAGAAATTGACCTCGCTGCGATATGCCCAGTCGGTGTAGACATACAGCCCGGCGCCTTCGCCCATGGGCAGGCTCCAGCGGGCGGTGAGGTTGTGGATCCAGCGCGGCGCCTGCGGCAGCGGATTGCCGTCGATCAGCGCATAGGTGCCGCCGTTGAGGGTTACCGTCGGGTCGGTCACCGTGCACATGCCGCTGCCGCACACCGCCACCGCCAGGCCCGGGTCGTCGATCTCGGTGTCGTTGAAGCTGCTGCCCAGGGTGATCAGCAGGTTGTCGGTGACATACGCCTCCAGGTCCAGCTCGGCGCCCTGGCCGATGGTCCTGTCGGCGTTGAGCAGGCGCGCGGTATTGGACTCCCCGCCCACCGCGATCAGCTGCTGGCCATCCACGTTGTAGCGGAAGACGTCGAAACCCAGGCGCGCGCGCTTGTCCCACAGGTCGGCCTTGATGCCGACCTCGTAGGAGATGACCTTCTCCGAATCGGCCGAGGTCACCCCGCCATTGGGCGCGGCGGCCGAGGCGAACAGCAGGCGGCCCTGGATGGACGGGGCGCGAAAGCCCTTGGCCACGCGCGCATACAGGTTGATGTCCGGATTGATGGTGTACACGCCGGACAGGTCCCAGCTCACGTCATCGACATCGGTATGCACCGGGTAGGGACCGCCGACCGGGGCGCCGAACGGCGCGGCCTCCAGCACGCTGGCGCTGAAGTCCTTCCTGTCCTGCGTGTAGCGCACGCCGCCGCGCAGCTTGAAGGCCTCGGTGACGTCGTAGTCGGCCGAGGCGAAGGCCGCCCAGGTCTTGTTGCGCTGGGCCTGCACCGCGTGACCGGCCTGCGGGTTGCCCGGGGTGAGCGAGTCGTAGTTGAAGCTGTCGATACGCACGTCTTCGTCGAAGTAGAACAGGCCCGCCTGCCAGTCCAGGGCGCCCCACTCATTGGACTCGATACGGAACTCCTGGGTCCACTGCCGGTGGTGCGGCAGGCCGTCGGCCGACTCGGAGGAGAACGGGATCACGCCCGGACCGGAGTCCGGCAGGAAGGCCGCGCCATAGCCGCCGTCGATGTCGCCGCGGTTGATCGAGTCGACCGTCTCGTAGCCGGTGATCGCGTAGACGTTGACGCTCCCCAGCTGCCAACGCAGGCGCGCGCTGCCGCCCCAGCTGTCCAGCTCGGAGTCGTTCAGGCCGTCGGTGGACATCGTGTCCTTGTCGAAGCCCGGGACGAAATCGTTGGTGCCCTGCTGGATGATGTTGGCGCGGAACAGGCGCGCAGTGCCGTTGAGGTGGCGCTTGTGCAGGTTGAACAGGGCTTCCAAGCCATCGCCCTGATAGAGGAACTGCACGCGCGCGGCGGACTCGTCGAAGCCTTCGGTGCTGCGGTCCGGGCCGGCGGCATAGGTGTTGTCGACCCAGTCGTCCTTGCGCTGGTACAGGCCGGAAACGCGGGCGGACCAGCGCTCGGTCAGCGGGCCGCCATAGGCGCCTTCGAAGTTGAACATCCCCAGGTTGCCGGCGGCCGTCTTGACGTAGCCGCTGGCGTCCTGCGAAGGGCGCACCGAGTCGAACTTGACCACGCCGGCCGGGGTGTTGCGTCCGAACAGCGTGCCCTGCGGCCCGCGCAGCACTTCCACGCTCTGCAGATCGAACACCGGGAAGCCCTTGAGCAGCGGGCTCTCCTGGACCACGTCGTCATAGACCAGCGACACCGGCTGGGAAGCGTTGAGGTCGAAATCCGTGTTGCCCAGACCGCGGATGTAGAAGCGCGGAAAGGCCCGGCCGAAGGAGGACTCGATGTTCAGGCTGGGCACGCGCGCGGACAGGAAGCGGATGTCGTTGCCGCCGGATCCCAGGATGCCGAGCTTCTCGGCGTTCAGCGCGGTGATCGACACCGGCACGTCGTGGATGTTCTCGACCCGGCGCTGCGCGGTGACTCGGACCGTATCCAGGGTGGCGGCGGGAGGTGGAGCCTCGGTGTCGGCGGGCGCCTGCTGGGCCAGCGCGGACGGCAGCGCCAGGGCCAGGGCAGCGGACAGGGCCAGGCGGCGACAACGCAGGCGCGGAAGCGATCGGGACATGGCGTTGGGCCTGGGAGGGAGCGCGGGCCATGTTGCAGAACTGTGTCTTGGACAGCAAGCGAGGACACAGTGACCTTGGGCACGGGTCGGCCGGCCATGCCCGCAAGCTAGACTCGGCCCCTGTTTCCCCGTCCTTGGAGCGACCCCATGAGCAGCTGGTACTTCCTCACCGGCGCCGAGCAGACCCGCTCGGGCCCGTTTGACGATGCGGCCGCGCAGGCTTTCGCCCGCGCCAATCCGTCCGCGCTGGCCTGGCGCGAAGGCCTGTCGGGCTGGCAGCCGGCCAGTTCGTTGCCCGATTTCGGCGGTGCGGGCGTGCCCGCGCCGGTGCCGCCGCCGCCCGGCGCGGGCATGCGCAGCGACGAGATCGACTTCCGCATCGTCGGTCACGACATGCAGTTCGTCGAAGTGGAACTTGACCCGGGCGAGAGCGCGGTGGCCGAGGCCGGTGCCCTGATGTTCAAGGACGCCGCCGTGCAGATGGACACCGTGTTCGGCGATGGCCGCACCAGCGGCGCCGGCGGTGGCTTCATGGACAAATTGCTGGGCGCCGGCAAGCGCCTGGTCACCGGCGAGAGCCTGTTCACCACGGTGTACACCCACACCGGCACGGGCAAGGCCAAGGTCGCCTTCGCCGCGCCGTACCCGGGCACGGTGATCCCGCTCAAGCTCTCCGAGCACGGCGGGCGCCTGATCTGCCAGAAGGACAGCTTCCTGGCCGGCGCGCGCGGCGTGTCACTGGGCATCGCCTTCCAGCGCAAGATCCTCACCGGCCTGTTCGGCGGCGAGGGATTCATCATGCAGAAGCTCGAGGGCGATGGCTGGGTGTTCGTGCATGCCGGGGGCACCGTGGTCGAGCGCGAGCTGGCCGCCGGCGAGCGCATCGACGTGGATACCGGCTGCGTGGTGGCCTATCACAGCGGCGTGGACATGGACATCCGCCGCGTGGCCGGCATCAAGAGCATGTTCTTCGGCGGCGAAGGTGTGTTCCTGGCCACCCTCACCGGGCCGGGCAAGGTGTGGCTGCAGTCGCTGCCGTTCTCGCGCATGGCCGGCCGCATGCTGCAGGCCGCTCCGCAGGGCGGAGGCCAGAACCGCGGTGAAGGCTCGGTGCTGGGCGGGCTGGGACGGATCCTGGACGGCGACAACAGCTTCTGAGGTCGCCGATCGCATGCATGACACAGAGCCGCCGAGAGGCGGCTTTGTGCTTTTTGTACAGACCTCAACGCGCCGGGAGCGATGCGTCGGGTATACGCGGACTGTCTGACAAGCGCCGTGCGATCAGATGGTCGAGGCTCGCGCGGCCCGGGCCTGCGGTCAGCAGCCAGACGAAGACGGTGACGTACAGCACCTCGTCCAGTTCGACGAATTCATCCAGCGTGGAGATGCCGGGCAGCACCACGACGATCAGCGCGACCAGCATGTTGATGATCATCGGGATCATGGTCAGGCGCGTGGCCAGTCCGAGCAGGATCAGCACGCCGCCGATGAACTCAGTGCCGGCGCACAGCGCGGCGCTGAAGGCGGGGAACGGGATGCCCCACTCCATGAAGCGGCCGGTGAAGAACTCCAGGTTGTGCAGCTTGGCCCAGCCGGTCTCGGCCCAGAAATAGCCGAACACCAGCCGCACCAGCAGCGGGCCCAGCCAGTCGATGCGCTGCAGGAAGGACAGCGCGGAGAGGCGCAGGCGGGTGGAAGTGGATTGCATGGCAGGCTCCTGTTGGGGGAGATGAGTTCAGTGGGCGTGATCGGCGGGGATGACGCGTAGCGCCGCCACCAGGCCGTCGTGGATCCAGCGTTTGAGCAGGCCGGCGGCGCGCAGCGGCGCCTCCGGGCCGTGCGCATGCGCGAGTTGCGTGCACAGATCGCCGAAGCACTGACCAGTCCGCACGGACTGCAGCGCGTCGGCTTCGTCGGGGTCGAGCCGTCGCCAGTGCACGGCGAAGGCTTCGCGCCACAGCAGCCAGGTGGCCGGCGTCGCCACGCGCATTTCTGGCACGCTGTCGCCGGCCGCATGCGCGGTGACCTGCGCCGGCGCATGGCTGGACAGCGTGAGCCAGCGCAGGTGCGAGGCCAGCATGAACCGCAGCCGTGGCCAGTCCTGTGGCGGCACGGCGGCCATGTCGGTCAGGCTCACGGCGTGGTCGTCGGCCGCGTCGAAGACCTCGCCCTGCGTCCATTCGAACCGGGCCAGTTCCACCGCCGCCGCGTCGAGGTCATGGTGGGCGAGCCAGCCGGCAAAGCGCGCGCCGAAATGCCGCACCGACGGCTGCGTGGACGGATGTGCCTGCAGATAGGCGCGGGCCAGCGTGTCGAACCGCGCTTCGCCCAGGAGCGCCTTCAAGACCGGGAAGTCCTGGCCCAGCACCTCGATCAGGCGCAGCGCATAGGCGTCGCGATAGATCCGCAGGCGGTCGTGCACGGTTTCGCCGCGTACCGGCGTGGCGTCGATTCGCGGCGCGATGGCGGCGTCGCCATGCAGCAGCCAGGCCTGCAAGGTCTGCTGATGGTCCAGCAAGGCAGGCGAGGCGTTCATGCCGCACGCGCCTGCAGCGCATCGGCTGCGATGCCGCGCGCGATGTCGAGCTCGGCCAGCAGCTCGGCCAGCGGAGGAATGTGGTCGTCGCGCTCGATCATGGTCGGTACCGGACCGAAGCGGCGCAGCGCCTGCGCATACAGCGCCCACACCGCTTCGCTCACCGGCGCGTCGTGGGTGTCGACCAGCAGGCCGCTGCCCAGCGCATCGGCGCTGTGTCCGGCCAGGTGGATCTGGCGCACGGCATCGCGCGGCAGCGTGTCCAGATAGGCCTGTGCGTCCAGGCCGTGGTTATGTGCGTTGACGTAGACGTTGTTGACGTCCAGCAGCAGCCCGCAGCCCGACTCGCTGGCGATCGCCGCGAGGAACTGCGCCTCGTCCAGCGTGTCGTCGGCAAAGCGCGCATAGCTGGACACGTTCTCCAGCACCAGCTGCGTGCCCAGCGCGTCCTGCACCTGACGCACGCGCGAGGCGACGTGATGGACCGTCGCCTCGGTCTGCGGCAGGGGCAGCAGGTCGTGCAGCTGCACGCCGCCGTGGCGACTCCAGCACAGATGGTCGGAGACGATGTGGGGCCGTGCGCGGCGCACCAGCCGGGCCAGCGCAGCGAGATAGTCGCGGTCCAGCGGATCGCTGCCGCCGATGTTGAGCGACACGCCGTGCAGCGCCAGCGGCCAGCGCTCGGCGAACTGGTCGAGCATGTGCAACGGGCGGCCGCCGGCAACCATGTAGTTCTCGCTGAGCAGTTCCAGCCAGTCCACCGGGGCATCGCCGGCGAGCAGGTCGCCGTAGTGTTGGGGCCGCAGGCCCAGGCCGAAGCCGTGCAGGGCAGTCATCGTGTGGCGCTCCTTGGAAGGCCGGTCGCGGCCCGGCGCGGCACGCCGGGCGCGAGCGGCGATGCGACGGTCAGCTGTTGGCCTTTTCCTCGGCCTTGGGCGCCGGCATCGGCTTTTCGAACTTGCCGCCGACGGTGTTGCACTGCTTGGCGGTGGCTTCGGTGAAGCCCTGGCCCTTGCAGGCGTTCTGGCCCTTGCAGGCATTGGCTGCGCTCTTGCACGCGCCCTGGCCCTTGCAGGCGTTTGCGCCCATGCAGTGGCCCATTTCGGCCTTGCCGTGCTCGGCGGCATGGGCGGCGGGTGCGCCGGCGAACAGGGCGGCGGCGGCGATGGCCAGGGACAGGCCGGAAGTGGCGATAGCGTTGCGCATGATGGCGTCCTCGTAAGTGGTGGTGACCGGCAGTGGGCCGGTGGACGCATTGGGCGCTAAGGCGAGGCGGCGGACCATTCCCGCGCGTTCTGCGGATATGCCCATCCGTCCGCGTGGGGCACGATGTTCATGCACGTACGGACGTGCAGACCGTCAGGGCGGACGAATGGGCATGGTCGGGGCCATCGTCGAGCGACTACGATGCGGCCATGTCCGCGCCCCTCGCCCTGCAGACCGACGAAGAACGCGACAGCGTGCTGGAGACCGTGCTGGCCGGCTATCGCATGCGCGTGGAGATCACCGCCGACGTGCGCTTCTGCGGGACCTGGTTCGAGCGCGAGCCGGCCACGCGCTTTGGCCAGTTTCACCTACTCACCCGGGGCGAGTGCTGGGTCAGCGGCGAGGCGCTGGAACACGCGGTGCACCTGCGGCACGGCGATCTGATCGTCTTTCCCAGCGGCGTGCAGCACCTGCTTTCGTCCTCGCCCGATCCGCACCTGCCGCCGGCCGACGAGCCGGGCGATACCAACATGCTGTGCGGCGAGCTGGAGTTCGTCTCCGGCGCCAACAATCCGATCTTCGGCGCGCTGCCGGCGTGCTTCGTGGTGCGTTCCGAGCAGAGCAGCCCCGCCTTCCGGCAACTGGCGCAGATGCTGGCCGAGACCAGCCGCGACCGGCGCTGGGGCCGGCAGATGGTGCAGAACAAGCTGGCCGATTCGCTGTTCACCATGGCCGTGTGCGAATACGTGCGCGCCACCGAGCGTCCGCGTGGCCTGCTGGCGGCGATGACAGACGTGCGCCTGGCGCGCGTGCTGGCCGCAGTGCATGCGCATCCAGGCCAGGACTGGACGATCCAGTCGATGGCGCACGAGGCCGGCATGTCACGCACCGCGTTCGCCGAGCTGTTCACCGCCACCGTCGGCCTGCCGCCGGTGCAGTACCTGTCCCAGTGGCGCGCCACCGAGGCCCGGCGCCTGCTGGGCAACCGACGCCTGTCGGTGGCCACGGTGGCCGAGATGCTGGGCTATCGCAGCGAGGCGGCGTTCCGGCGGTTCTTCAAGCGGCTCGAGGGCATCGGTCCGGGCAAGGCACGCAGCCGTGCGGGCGAAGACGGGCCCTGAGCGAACCGCCGGGTTGCCCCCCGTTTGGGCTCGGCTGGCTAAGCTGAGCGCTTTCACCCAGCCTTTCGTGCCATGCCTGCTTCGCGCCTGACCTGCCTGCTGCTCACCGCGTGCGTCACCCTGCTCTCGGCCTGTGGCGGTCCCCAGGTCAAGACCCCGCCACCGACCACCACCGTGGTGCCGCCGCCTTCGGTGACGGCCAAGCCGGTGGTGATCGGCCTGGCCCTGGGCGGCGGGGCGGCCAAGGGCTTTGCCCATATCGGCGTGATCAAGATGTTGGAGGCCAACGGGATCAAACCCGACGTGGTGGCCGGCACCAGCGCCGGCAGCGTGGTCGGCGCGCTCTACGCCAGCGGCATGGATGTGTTCCAGCTGCAGGAGAAGGCCGTGGCCCTGGACGAATCCTCCATCCGCGATGTGCGCCTGTTCTCCGGCGGCCTGGTGCAGGGCCGCGCGCTGCAGGACTACGTGGATGCGCAGGTGCATGACACCCCGATGCAAAAGTTGAAGAAACCCTTCGTCGCCGTCTCCACCCGTCTGGAGGACGGTCAGCGCACGTTCTTCAACTACGGCGACACAGGCCAGGCGGTGCGTGCGTCCAGCAGCATCCCGGGGGTGTTCGAGCCGGTGAGCATCGGCAAGTACCACTACGTCGACGGCGGGGTGGTCAGCCCGGTGCCCGTGGACGCGGCCAAACAGCTGGGCGCGGACTTCGTGATTGCCGTGGACATCTCCAGCAAGGCCTCCGGGACCATGCCCGAGGGCATGCTGGGCATCGTCAACCAGTCCATCGCCATCATGGGTCAGCACGCCGGGCGCGAGGAGCTGGCTCGCGCCGATGTGGTGGTGCGGCCCCAGGTCAGCGACATCGGCCCGGCCGATTTCACCCAGCGCAGCGCCGCCATCCTGGCCGGTGAGAAGGCCGCGCTGGCAGCGATGCCGCAGATCAAGGCGCGCCTGGCCCAGCTGCGTCACGAACGCGCCGCCGCCGCGGCCGCCGCGGCCCAGCCCAAGGCGCCCCCCTGCGAGGCGCCCTCGCGCCTGCAGCGGCTGATGGGGCGCGCCAGCCCCTGTCCCGCTCAGTGAGCCAAGCCCTGGCCACCGAGCTGGCCCACCGCATCGGTCAGGTCGGCGCGGTGACCGTGGTCACCGGCGCCGGCATGTCCGCCGAAAGCGGCATCCCCACCTTCCGAGGGACCCACGACAGCCTGTGGTCGCGCTTCGATCCGATGACCCTGGCCACCGAGACCGCATGGCGCACCGACCGCGCCCTGGTGTGGGGGTGGTACCGGTGGCGCATGGCGCTCGTCGCGAATGCCCGGCCCAACGCGGGCCACTTGGCGCTGGCGCGGATGGCGGATGCGGTGGACATGCAACTGGTCACCCAGAACGTCGACGACCTGCACGAACGCGCCGGTAGCACGGTGGCCGCGCACGTCCACGGCAGCCTGTTCGCGTTGCGCTGCTTCGACTGTGGGCGTGGCCATGACGCCCTGCTGGAACCGCTGACGCCGGAGGCCGCCCCACTGCGCGCCGCGCCGCCGTCCTGCGTGTATTGCCAGGGCGATGTGCGGCCAGGCGTGGTGTGGTTCGGCGAAAGCCTGCCGGAAGACGCCTGGCAGCGCGCCGTCGCCGCCACGCGTTGCGCGGTGATGCTGGTGGTCGGCACCTCCGGGCTGGTACAGCCGGCGGCCTCGCTGCCGGCGCTGGCCCGGCGCCAGGGCGCTTACGTGGTCGAACTCAATCCGGCCCGCAGCGCGCTGAGCGAGACGGTGGATGCGCACTGGCCGCTCACCGCGGTCCAGGGCTTGCCGCTGCTGCAGGCGGCCCTGGCGCGCTGAGCGTCCTCGCCACGTCCGGCGCGCTCCGCCCTCAGAATCGCCAGCGCAGGCTGGCCGATACGAAGCGCGGTTCCCCGTAGTTGTTGTAGTCCAGGTTGGCCCAGTAGGTCTTGTCCAGCGCATTGCGCACCGACAGGGTCGCGGTCCACTGGTCGTTGATGCGCAGGTTGGCGTTGAGGTGGACCAGCGTGTAGGCGCTCTGGGTCACGGTGACCGGCGTGGTGGTGTCATCGCCATTGGGCCGCTCGATGTTGAAACCCTGCACCTTGTTCTGCCAGCTCACGCCGCCGCCCAGACTCAGGCGATCCCACGTGCCCGGCAGGCGCCACTGCGTGGACAGCTGCAGGTAGTCCTCGGGCAGATTGGCGTAGATGGCATCGGTCGGTGCGCGTGTCACCTTGACGTGGGTATAGCCGGCGTTGAGCGTCCAGCCCGGTCGCAGCTCGCCGTTGAAATCCACTTCCCAGCCCCGGCTCTTGGTGCCGTTGATGCCCACGTAGGCCGAGCTGCCGTCCGGCAGCGTGTTGGGCGGCTGGGTGGTGTCCAGCACCGCGTAGTTGTCCTGCTTGGCTTCGAACACCGCGGCGGTAGCCAGCGCGCGGCCCTCGAACAGCTGCGCCTTGAGGCCAGCCTCCAGGTTGGAGCCTTCCACCGGCGCGAGCAGGTTGTTGTTCTTGTCCCGGTAGTTCTGCGGATTGAAGATCTCGGTGTAGCTGGCGTAGACCGACACGTCCGGGACGATGTCGTAGACCACGCCCACGTAGGGCGTGACTTCGTCGCTGACCTTGTAACGGCCGCTGGTGTCGGTATAGCTGCCGGACGTGTCGTAGGCGCGGGTGCGTGTCTCCCATGAACTCAATCGCGCGCCGGCGATCAGCGACAGCGGCTCGGCCAGGTGCAGACGCGCCGAGGCGTAGACACCGCGCTGGCTGGTGCGGGCCTGGCGCCAGGCGCCGGTGTGGCGGTAGGTGACCGTGCCGGCGGCGCCGTCCCAGTGATACAGGTCGGGCACGTTAAAGCCGATCGCATCGCCGTATGGCGTGGCAATCGTCTTCCAGTCGTCCGGATACACCAGTGCGGTGCCCGGCGCGGTGGACTGCAGGTCCTGCCAGCTGCCCCCAACCACCACGTCATGGGTCCGGCCGAACAGCGTGAACTTGCCCGACAGGTACACATCGACCGCATCGCGGCTGTCGTTGGTCTCGCCCGCGCCGACCTGCAGATAGGTGCCTGCGCCTGTCACCGGATCGGGATAGCCGCTGCCGTACACGCGCAGGCTCTGCACCTCGCCGGTGGTGTGGGCGTAGTTGACCTTCAGCCGCCAGTCCTCGCCGAAGCGCTGCTCCAGATTCGCGAAGGCGGTGCTGGTCTTGCGCTGCCAGCGCGTCCACGCCGGTGAGAAGTTGGTCGAGCGCGAGACCTTGGCATCGGCGCCGTCGGAGCTGAAGAAGGGCACCGTGCCCCAGGTCGAACCGGTCGGGTTGTTGTCCTGGAGCTGGTAGCCGACGGTGACGGTGGTGCTGTCGGTCAGGTCACCTTCCAGCACAGCCATGCCGGCCTTTTTGTTTTCCTCGTAGCGGTCGTAGTAGTAATCGCGATCGGTCCACGCACCGACCCAGCGGCTACGGAAGCGACCGTCGGCACTCAGCGGCAGGGTGATGTCGGCCTGCGTGCGGCGGAAGTCCCAGCTGCCGACGCTGGCGGTCACCGACGCATCGAAGTCCCGGCCCGGGCGCTTGCGCAGCAGGTTGACCGTGGCCGAGGGAATGCCGGCGCCGCTGAGCAGGCCGTTGGCGCCCCGGATCACTTCGATGCGGTCGTAGAAGGCGGTGTCGTATTCCTGGTTGGTCGAGCCGCTGTAGGTCGGCAGGCTGTCGACCTGGAAATCGGTGATCTGAAAGCCACGCGCGAAATACAGCGGGCGCTGGGTGTCGTAGAAGGACACGTTGACCCCGGTGATGTTGCGCATCACATCGTTGATGCTGAACATCGATTCGTCCTCCAGCCGCTGCTGGCCGATCACGCTCACCGACTGTGGCGTGTCCTGGATGCTGAGCGGCAGGCGCGTGGTGGTGGACGGCACTGCGCGCGTACCGGTGACCTGCACGTTGTCCAGCGTCTTGGGTGCGTGGCGGCGCGCCTGATCCTCGGCGTCGGTCTCGCCGTCGGCGGCGTGCGCGAGCGGGGCGCACAGGCCCAGCGCCAGCAGCAGGGCGATGGTGAGCGGGGAGTGGATTGGCGCGACGGGCGCACGCGAAACGGCAGCGGTGGACATGGATTCCTCGAAGGCACAGGCAGGCGCGACGCGCGCTGCAATGGCGAGCGCACGGCGATGCGATGAGTGGGAGGCTGGCCCAGGCAGCGGGCTGGCGGTGGTCGTTGGCGACCACGAAGGCAGGCACCGGGATGGCTGCCTACAGCGCTCAAATGTAAATGATTCTCAAATATCCAACAAGCCACGCGCCGACATGGCGTGACACCGGCGCACCTCGCGCCGCAGGGTGCGCGCTGGCAACGCCGTCAGGTGTGGGAAGCGCGCGTGGCGCGCCTCACCTCACCGCATTGGCCAGATAGGCGTCGACCGCGCGGGTGTAGTCGGACGCTTCGCCCAGGGTGCGATTGATCTCCATGTGCGACAGATCCTCGGGCAGCACCTGGATGGCAATGCCAAAGTGCTGTGCACGCTGCGCCAGGCCGCGTGCCTGCGCGCAGCTGTCGTCGCGGCGCGAGGAACACACCGCCAGCATCGGCAGCGAGGCGGTGGACAGGTGGTGCCAGGGCGAGACCGCGGTCCAGGCCTGTGCGTCGTCGCCGAAGGCGCGGTCGTACAGTGGGAAATGGCGCGCCTGCATGATCTGCACCACGTTCATCGCCGCACTGTCCAAGGCGATGACCGCGCGTGGACGCTGCGCGCCGGCCTCGCGCAGTGCGTCGACATCCGCACCGAGCAGCGCCACCAGATGCGCGCCGGCCGAATGCCCCATCAACACCGTGCGCGCCGGGTCGCCGCCCCATTCGCTGGCATGGCGCTGCAGGTGGGCGATGGCAGCGGCGACATCGCGCGCCTGGACGGCCGGCGCGGCGGCGGGCAGCAGGCGGTAGTTGATGACCACCAGCACGTAGCCGCGCGGCAGCCAGTACGCGGCCTTGGGCGTGGCCAGCCCCGGATTGTCCTTGTCGCCGGTGCGCCAGGCGCCGCCGTGGACCATGACCAGGATCGGCAGGTTGCGCGCGCCGGCCGGGGCGTAGACGTCGTAGCGCTGGGCCGCGTCCGGGCCGTAGCCGATGTCGCGCAGGACGCGCGCGCCGGCCGGCAGGGCCGCCGGGCCGGCGGCCTCGGTCTGGCGCTCAGCCAGGCGTTCGCGCAGGCGCTCGCCGAGCCGTTCGCCCCGGGTCTGGGCCAGCAACAGGGCAGGGACAAGCAGTAATAGGGTCAGGCCGGCAAGGTGGGCAGCGCGCATGGTCGTCGAGTCCAGGGGTTCACGCGCCTCGCAGGCGCAGGACCGCACGCAGGCCGTGCGGGGTATTGGGCAGCAGCGCCAGGCTGCCGTCGTGCTGACGGGCGACGCGGTCGACGATGGCCAACCCCAGGCCGCTGCCGCCAGCGGCGGGGTCGTGGACGAAGGGCTGCAGCGCACGCTCGGCCTGTTCGGGCGTCATGCCCATGCCGTGGTCGCACACGGTGACCTGCCAGGCGCCACAGGCCTCGACCAGGCGCAGCGAGAAGGGCGCAGCGCCATGCCGGGCGGCGTTGACCACCAGATTCTCCACCGCGCGTCGCACCGCGATCGGGCGGCCGCGCAGGGGCGCGGTCTCCGGGCACTGGATGTCCCAGTGCCCAGGTGCGGCGTCGAGCACGCTGCGGCAGACCTCGGCCAGGTCCAGCGGCTCGGCCGCCTCGTCGCGGCCATCGCGCGCATAGGCAATGAATTGGGAAAGGATCGCGTCGATCTCGCCGATGTCGCGGCTGATGCCGGCGCGCAGCTCCGGGTCGGTGTCCGGCAGTAGCTCGGCGGCGAACTGCACCCGCGTCAGCGGCGTGCGCAGGTCGTGGGAGATGCCGGCCAGCATCACCGCACGCTCCTCGGCGGCTGCGCGGGCCTCGCGGCTGGCCTGGGTCAGCGCCTGGGCCAGTTCGCGCACCTCGCGCGTGCCGCCGACCTCCAGCGTTGGGGGAGTCTCGCCCCGCACCAGCCCCGGCGCGGCGTTGGCCAGGGTGCGCAGGGGCGCGACCAGACGCTGGGCGAAGTAGGCCGCCGCCAGCCACGTCAGCAGCGCGCAGCCCACCAATACGGCGATGGAAAGTCGGCGCCCCACGCGCAGCGGGCCAGCCGAGAACGCCACCCACACCTGCGGCTGGGTGTGCAATTGCATCCACATCCGGTCGCCGGTGGGCTCGTGTGCCAGCACCACGCGGTGATCGGGTCCCAGCAATTCCTGCGAGCGGCTGTGCAGGCCGCGCAGGAACGGCGCCCAGCGCAGCGTGGCGGCGGGCGGCGGACGCTGGCGCACGTCCAGCCCGGCATCGCGCAGGTATCGCAGCGTGGCTTCGTGCGAGCTGGTGCGGTCCAGTTCCTCTGCGATCCCGGCGAAGCCGCGCATCGCCCGCGCCAGCTGGTCGGCGGCCGGACGGACGGCCATCTCCCGGCCCAGCGCCACCACCAGCACGCAGGCCCCGGCCAGGACCAGGCCGATCACCAGCGCCAACTGGGCGAACATGCTGCGTGGACCGGTCATGCCACCGCCTCGGGCGGGACGAAGACATAGCCCACGCCCCACACCGTCTGCACGATGGCCGGGTGGCGCGGATCGTCTTCCAGTAGCTTGCGCAGCCGGGCGATGGTCACATCCATGCTGCGCTCGAAGGCCTCGTGCTCGCGCCCGCGCGCCAGGCTCATCAGCCTGTCGCGCGAGAGCGGCTGGCGCGGGTGCCGGGCCAGGACCGACAGCACCGCGAACTCGCCGGTGGTCAGTTTCACCGGCACGCCGTCGCGGCTGAGCTGGCGGGTGCCCAGGTCCAGGCGCCACGCGCCGAAGGCCACCACGCCCCCGTCGGCCCGTGGCGCGCCCGGCATGGACTGGGTGCGGCGCAGGACCGAACGGATCCGCGCCAGCAGTTCGCGCGGGTTGACCGGCTTGGGCAGATAGTCGTCCGCGCCGATCTCCAGCCCGACGATGCGGTCGATCTCATCGCCCTTGGCGGTGAGCATCACCACCGGCGTGGTGTCGCCCTGGCCGCGCAGGCGCCGGCACAGCTCCAGGCCGTCCTCGCCCGGCAGCATCAGGTCCAGCACGATCAGGTCGAAGTGGCCCCGGTCCAGGGCCTGGCGCATCTGCGCGCCGTCGCCCACGCCCTTGACCGCGAAACCCTGGCCCTCCAGGTAGCGCAGCAGCAGGTCGCGCAGGCGGGGGTCGTCGTCGACCAGCAGCAGCTTGGCGGTGATCTCGTTCATGTGCCGCACTATCGCGCCCGGTCCCGGGCGCCGTAAATGCGGCCAGCGCCGGGCTTGTAAGCAGATGTTTCAACCGACCGCTCCTGAAACATCTGCTGGCACCTGCGAAACACCCTGCCGGGCGGGCGCGCCTACCGTGGCTTCACCGCGACGCATCCCGCTGCCGCGCGATTTCCACGACAAGGAGTTTTCGCCATGCACGCTTCCAAGTCCGCCCTGCTGTTGTCCGCCCTGACCGTCACCACGCTGTTTGCCGGCACCGTCGCCGAGGCCGGTGCGCGCGAGCGCACCCGCACCCATTCGATGAGCAACCACAACGGGGCACGTACCGCCCAGACCCAGGCCTCGGGCAGTGGCGTCAATGGCAGCTACGCCCGCCGCCGCGATTTCACGAGCGATGGCAACGGCAACGCCGCCGCCAGCCGTTCGGCCAGCGCCAGCACCGTCTATGGCGGCACGGCCAGTGCCCAGGCCAATGGCTATCGCAACGCCGACGGCAGCGCCGGCCGGACCAGCAGCGCCTCGGTGCAGAACGCCTACGGCTCGGCAGGCCGCAGCTCCAGCACCAGCCGCGACGGTGCCGGCAATGCCAGCCACGCCAGCAGCGCGTCGGTCCAGGGCGCCAACGGCGCCAGCGCCAGCTCGACCGGCGGCTTCACCAAGAACGCCGACGGCACCTATTCCGGTGGCCGCGACACCAACGCCACCGGCGCCAACGGCAACAGCTATGCCGGCTCGACCAGCTACAGCAACGGCCAGCTGACCCATACCGGTACCTGCACCAATGCCGCGGGTGAAGTGATCGCCTGCCACTGAATTCCCGCCTTGGTTCCCGATCAACTCACCACGCGGTCCGGTCCGATGACCGCGGCCTTGCCGCAAGGAGTCTTTCAATGAAACCCAATGCCCTCGTTGTCCGCACCCCGCTCGCCGCGGCGCTGGTGGCCGTGGCGGTCCTGGCCCAGGCCCAGACCCAGGCCGTGCCCAGCGCCGAGCAGGTCGTCCAGCGCCTGGCCGAGGCCGACGCCAACCACGATGGCTACCTGGAGCGCAGTGAAGTGGCCGACCTGCCACGGCTCAAGCGTGGCTTCGACCGGATCGACACCGACGGTGACGGTCGCCTGTCGAAAGCCGAGCTGCAGGCGGTCGGCCAGAAGTTCAAGCAGCGCCAGGCCGGTCAATGAACCCTGACACGGCGCAAGGACGCGCCCGCCTTCCGAGGGACGCGTCATGCTGAGTCTGGCTTCCCCGCGCTGGTTGCTGGTCATCCCGTTGATCCTGCCGCTCCTGGCCGCCATCGAGGCCTGGTTGCGCATCCGCCGCGGCCACGCGTACGACTGGAAGTCGTACTGGGCCTCGCTGGCCGATGCGGTAGTGCGCGGATTGATCGGCCGTGTGCTGCAGGGCGGGCTGGTCGGGGTGGTGCTGTTGGCCGTGGCCAAGTGGCGCGTGGCGAGCCTGGCCATGGACGCATGGTGGCAGTGGCTGGCGCTCTTCGTGGGCGTGGAGTTCTGCTACTACTGGATGCACCGGGCCGACCATCGCATCCGTTGGTTCTGGCTCAACCACGCCGTGCACCATTCGCCCAACCAGTACACGCTGGCGTCGGCCTATCGGCTGGGCTGGACCGGGCAGATCACCGCCGCGGCGGTGTGCTTCGCCCCGCTGGTGTGGCTGGGCTTTCCGGTGCCGGTGGTGGTGGGCGCATTGGCGCTCAACCTGACCTACCAGTTCTGGCTGCACACCGAACTGATCGGCACGCTGCCGCGCTGGTTCGAATACGTGTTCAACACCCCCGCGCACCACCGCGTGCACCACGCCAGCAACCCGGAGTACCTGGACTGCAATTACGGCGGGGTGCTGATCGTGTTCGACCGGATGTTCGGCAGCTTCCGCCGCGCGCTGCCCGAGGTGCCGCTGCGCTACGGGCTGGTCGAGCCGGTACGCAGCCACAACCCGGTGCGGATCGCCTTCCACGCCTGGGTCGAGATGTTCGCCGACCTGCGCCGCGCGCGTTCGGTGCGGGAGGTATGGCTGACGGTCTTCGGGCCGCCGGGCTAGGGCATGCCCTGAAACCGGGGCGTTGATCAGCCCAGCCCGGTATCCATCACCATCATCAGGCAGAAGCCCAGGGTCAGGCCGACGGTGGCCCAGGTCTCGTGGCCATTGCGATGCGACTCGGGGATGACCTCGTGGCTGACCGCGAACAGCATTGCCCCGGCGGCGAAGGCCAGCCCCCAGGGCAGCAGCGTGGAGAACGCGCTGACCGCCAGCGCGGCGAGCACCGCGCCGACGGGCTCGACCAGGCCCGAGAGCATGCCGATCAGGACCGCCCGCCCGCGATGTACCCCGGCGGTGGCCAGCGACAGGGCGATCACCAGGCCCTCGGGAATGTCCTGCAGGGCGATGGCCAGGCTGAAGGTGTCCGCACCCTGCATGCCCGAGCCGGAGGCCACGCCCACGGCCATGCCCTCGGGGATGTTGTGCAGGGTGATGGCGAAGACGAACAGCATCACCTGCGGCGGCAGCCACTGGGCCAGCCGGCCGCTGACCTGGCGGGTGGTGCGGCCCTGCTGGTCCAGGTGCGCGTGCGGCACGGCGCGGTCCATCAGCAGCATCATGCCCACGCCCAGCACGATGCCGGCACTGATCACCGCCCCGGCGCCGATCCCGGCAAAGCCCTGGTCGCGTGCGGCGTCTAGCCCCGGCACGATCAGTGAGAACGCCGTGGCCGCCAGCATCACCCCGGCGCCGAAGCCCATCAGGCCGTCGGCCAGGCGCTGCGGCAGGCGGCGGATGCCCAACACGGGCAGGGCACCCAGGGCCGTGGCGGCGGCGCACATCAGGCCATCGCGCAGGGCTTGGCGCAGGCCAGCGTCCTCGTCCCAGCGCACCAGCACGGCCTGCACCGCCCATCCGGCCAGCAGCACCGCGACCAGCGCGAGCAGGAAGGGCGTGGCGCGACGCAGGGTCGAAGGGCCGCGCGGGAAGGCGTCGTCATGCATGGAAACAGGCGCTCTGGAAAGGGGCGGGGGCGCAGGGGCGCGCCGGGTGCCGTCGCCCGGGGGTGAGGTGCCTGACGACCATCAGGCACCGCGCGCCAAGGGCGCGTCAACCGCAGTCGTCTCCCGTAAAGACGCGCAAACCCGCGCCGGCATTGGTATTGGCCGCGTTCTCCCACAGGTTATCCACAATATTTGGCGTTGACGGGGTGAACCCACCCCACTATCTTGGGGTCGTCGGTTCCGGGGAACGCTACTCCCCGGATGAAAAGGGAAGCCGGTGCGGCCATGACGGCCCACTCCGGCACTGCCCCGCAGCGGTATTTGGGAACGACCCCGCCACACAGCACTGAGGCCTTTCGGCCTTGGGAAGCGGCGGATTAGGAGAAGGCCAGACGCCTTCGCGCCCATGAGTCCGAAGACCTGCCGACAAACCGCGCGCAAGCACATCGCGCGGTGCCGGCCGCGGAGTCTCCGAGGGGGAGATGGCTGGTGAAGCAGGCCCGACCACGCATGTTCGCGCGGTCGCGGGTTTTGCGACGCCGCCTTCCCATGCTCGAACCCCAACGCCGCTCCAAGCCTGTCGAGGGACGGGGGCGGGACGTGCACCACGCATGGAGACCACAACCGTGACCCAGACCGATGCCGCCGTGGCCGCGCGCCCGGCCGATGCCGCCTTTTCGCTGACTTCGCCGCCCACTGCCACGGTCATGCGCGTGACCAAGCGCAACGGCTCGGACGAGGCGGTGGACCTCAACAAGATCGTGCGCGCCATCCAGCGCTGCGCCGAAGGCCTGCACGCGGTGGACCCGATGCGCGTGGCCACCCGCACCATCTCCGGTTTGTACGATGGGGCCACCACCCAGGAGCTGGACGAGCTGTCCATCCGCACCGCCGCGCTGCTGATCGGCGAAGAGCCCGAGTACGGCCGCCTGGCCGCGCGCCTGCTGGCCAACTTCATCGGCAAGGAAGTCTCCGGGCAGGAAATCCATGCGTTTTCCCAGTCGATCGGCCGCGGCCACGAGGTCGGCCTGATCAACGACCGCCTGCTCGGCTTCGTGCAGACCAACGCGCGCAAGCTCAACGACGCGATCGATGCCAACCTGGACCGCGAGTTCGAGTACTTCGGCCTGCGCACCCTGTACGACCGCTACCTGCTGCGCCACCCGCATACCCGCAAGGTGATCGAGACCCCGCAGCAGTTCTTCCTGCGCATCGCCAGTGCGCTGAGCGAGGACGTGCCCGAGGCGCTGGCGCTTTACCAGCGCATGGGGCACCTGGACTACCTGCCGTCTTCGCCCACGCTGTTCAATTCCGGCACCACCCACGAGCAGCTGTCCAGCTGCTTCCTGCTGGATTCGCCGCGCGATTCGCTGGAATCGATCTACGCGCGCTACGGCGACATCGCCCAGCTGTCCAAGTTCTCCGGTGGCATCGGGGTGAGCTATAGCCGGGTACGCGCGCGCGGCTCGCTGATCAAGTCCACCAACGGCCATTCCAACGGCATCGTGCCGTGGCTCAAGACGCTGGATTCATCGGTGGCGGCGGTCAACCAGGGCGGCAAGCGCAAGGGTGCGGCTTGCGTGTACCTGGAGACCTGGCACGCGGACATCGAGGACTTCCTGGAGCTGCGCGACAACGCCGGTGACGACGCCCGCCGCACCCACAACCTCAACCTGGCCAACTGGGTGCCGGACCTGTTCATGGCCCGCGTGGAAGCCGACCAGCCGTGGTCGTTGTTCGATCCCAAGGTCACCCCGGAGCTGACCGACCTGTACGGCCAGGCCTTCGAGCAGGCCTACCTGCAGGCCGAGACCCAGGGCAAGGCGGTCAAGCAGGTGCCGGCGCGCAAGCTGTATGCGCGGATGATGCGCACCCTGGCCGAGACCGGCAACGGCTGGATGACCTTCAAGGACAAGTGCAACGCCGCGTCCAACCAGACCCTGCGCGCGGGCAACGTGATCCACCTGTCCAACCTGTGCACCGAGATCCTGGAGATCACCTCGGCCGAGGAGACCGCGGTGTGCAACCTGGGCTCGATCAACCTGGGGCGCCACTTCGACGAGTACGGCGACTTCGACTACGAGAAGCTGGCCGAGACCGTGCGCCTGGCCGTGCGCCAGCTGGACCGGGTGATCGATCTGAACTTCTACCCGATCGAGACCGCGCGCCGCGGCAACCTGCGCTGGCGCCCGGTCGGCCTGGGCTGCATGGGCCTGCAGGACGTGTTCTTCAAAAAGCGCCTGGCCTTCGACAGCGCCGAGGCCCGCGCGATCAGCAAGAAGATCGCCGAGACCATCTACTTCCACGCGCTGGAGACCTCGTGCGAGCTGGCCATCGAGCGCGGCAAGCATCCGTCCTTCGCCGATACCCGCGCCGCGCAGGGTGAGCTGCAGTTCGACGCCTGGGGCGTGGTGCCCGAGGACGCCGCGCGCTGGGACGCGCTGCGTGCGCGCATCCAGCAGCACGGCCTGCGCAACTCGCTGCTGATCGCCATCGCCCCGACCGCGACCATCGCCTCCATCGCCGGCTGCTACGAGTGCGTGGAGCCGCAGGTGTCCAACCTGTTCAAGCGCGAGACGCTGTCTGGCGACTTCCTGCAGGTCAACCGCTACCTGGTGGACGAGCTGAAGAAGCTGGGCCTGTGGACCCCGGAGATGCGCGATGCGATCAAGCTGGCCGAAGGTTCGATCCAGGGCGTGGCGCAGATCCCCGAGGCTTTGCGCCTGGTCTACCGCACCGCGTGGGAGCTGCCGATGCGTTCGCTGATCGACATGGCCGCCGAGCGCGGCGCCTTCATCGACCAGTCCGCCTCGCTCAACCTGTTCATGGAAAGCCCCAACATCGGCGCGCTCTCGTCCATGTACATGTACGCGTGGAAGCGCGGCATCAAGACCACCTACTACCTGCGCTCGCGCCCGGCCACGCGCATCGCCAAGGCCACCCTCAGCCAGGGCGCCAGCGAAGCCCCCAAGCCGGCCTACACGCCGACCGAGGCGGTGAGCTGCTCGCTGGAAAACCCGGAGGCCTGCGAGGCCTGCCAGTAAGTCCTTCGACCTGGACGCAAGGAATACGGATATTCCCGGCACAGGGAAGTGCCAGCGGTCCGCGTGCGGCGCGGACCTTCCTTTTCATCGCGGCCCTGCCCACAAGGCGGGGCCGCCAACGATCACGAGATTGCCATGTCCGCCCAACCCCGCCAGATGCTGCTCGATCCCGGTTTTGAACTGACCCTGCGCCCGATGCGCTATCCGCAGTTCTATGACATGTACCGCGACGCCATCAGGAACAGCTGGACGGTGGACGAGATCAACTTCCAGATCGACATCACCGACCTGCACGACAAGATGACCCCGGCCGATCGTCACCTGATCCACCGCCTGGTCGCCTTCTTCGCCACCGGCGATTCGATCGTGTCCAACAACCTGGTGCTCAACCTGTACCAGCACCTCAACGCGCCCGAAGCGCGCATGTACCTGTCGCGCCAGCTCTACGAAGAAGCGCTGCACGTGCAGTTCTACCTGACCTTGCTGGACAACTACCTGCCGGACCCGGGCGAGCGTGCCAAGGCCTTCGCCGCGGTCGACAACATCCCCTCGATCAAGAAGAAGGCGGACTTCTGCTTCAAGTGGATGGACACCATCCAGGACCTGCGCAAGCTGGAGACGCGCGCACACCGCCGTCAGTTCCTGCTCAACCAGATCTGCTTTGCCGCCTGCATCGAGGGCCTGTTCTTCTTCGCCGCCTTCGCCTACGTGTACTACTTCCGTTCGCGCGGGTTGCTGCCGGGCTTGGCTAGCGGCACCAACTGGGTGTTCCGCGACGAGAGCTGCCACATGAACTTCGCCTTCGAGGGCGTGCGCGTGGTGCGCGAGGAAGAGCCGGACCTGTTCGACGATGAAATGAAACAGCAGGTCTACGCCATGCTCGAAGAGGCGATCGAGTGCGAGCTGCAGTTCGCCGAGGACGTGCTGTCTGGCGGCGTGGCGGGCATCTCCACCCGCGACATGCGCCAGTACCTGCAGCACTGCGCCGACAACCACTTCGCCAAGCTGGGCATGGCGCGCAAGTACAACGTGCGCAACCCGCTGCCTTTCATGGAGCTGCAGGACGTGCAGGAGCTGACCAACTTCTTCGAGCGCCGGGTGTCGTCCTACCAGGTCGGCGTGCAGGGCGAGGTGGGCTTCGACCACGCGTTCTGACCAGGCGCGGCTGGCGTAGCTGAACAGGGGAAGGGCCGCCAAATCATCGGCTTGCGCGAACTGCCGCGCTCAAGTCCGCTCGTGGTGGGCCGTTAGAGGAAAGACATCCGTCCTTCCGGACCTTGCATGCCCGTCATGCGTTGCCCTCGCGCCCCGGCGCGTGCCACCGCCATCGATCGCCTCCGGCGCGCGGCCGCGATCGCGCTATGCCTGCTGGCGAGCGGACCGGCGTTGGCGCAGGTCGCCTCACTGCGCACCTATGGCACCGCCGAAGGCCTGCGCAGCCTGGGCGCCGACTGCCTGGTGGACGATGCGCGCGGCAATGTCTGGGCCTGCACCTACGGCGGCCTGTATCGCTACGAGGGTGAGCGCTTCGAACGGGTGGGTGCGGACGCCGGGCTGGACGACGCCTATGTGATGAACGCCGCGCCCACTCCCCTTGGCAATGGGCTGTGGGTGACCACGGCCGGCAACCTGTATTTCTGGGATGGCCAGGCGGCCGCGCGGATCACCGATCCGCAGGGCGCGCCCATGCCCTTCGCCCCCGGTCACATGGTGGCCGCTTTCGACGACGGCGCGGTGGCGCTGAGCAAGGGAAGCGCCTGGCGCATCGGCGCCGCGCCCGGGGGCGGCTGGCGCGCCACGGCGCTGTTCACGCCCGAGATCGCGCAGCGCTGGCCCGAGCTGGGAGACCTGGGCGCGGTCTACCAGGACCAGGGCACGCTGTGGCTGGGATGCGGGCAGACGATCTGCCGACGCGGCCCCGATGGCACCTTGCGCGTCTACACCGTCGACGATGGCGTGCCCCAGGATGCCTGGACCACGTTCCTGCGCGATCGGCACGGCGTGTTGTGGGCGCGCAGCCCGCTGCATGTGCTGTCGCTGGCGCCCGGGGCGGTCCGCTTCGTCGACCATCCCGCCCCCGCACCGGCCGTGATGGCCACCACCACCCGCCATCTGGACCTGGCCGAAGACAGCCTGGGCCGCCTGTTGACCCGCAGCGACGGCGGCATCCTGCGCTGGAACGGCGCTGGCTGGGACACGCTGGACACCCGCAACGGCCTGCCCGACATGCCGCCCAATGCCATGCTCGCCAGTGCCGATGGTGCGCTGTGGGTGTCCTACGGCGGCCTTGGGATCCTGCGCTGGCGCGGCTACAGCGCCATCCAGAACTGGAGCGCTGCCAATGGCTTGAAGGGCCTGCCGAACTGGGCGCTGGTCCGTGACCGGCAGGGCGGCATGCTGTTTGGCAACGAGCGCGGCATCTATCGCCTGGCGCCTGGCGCTGCGACCATCGAGCCGGTCGCAACCGCGCTGCAGACGCCGGTCCGCGACGTGTTCGGCCTGACCCTGGGGCCGGACGGTGCGGTGTGGGTCGCGCTGTACCGAGGCGACCTGCTGCGCCTGGCGCACGGGCAAGTGACGATCGTGACGACGCTGCCGCACCGCTTGCGCAGGATGCTGTTCGACCGGCGTGGGCGGTTGTGGCTGTGTACCACCGAAGGGGTGTACGTCATCGACGACCCGGCCCATCCGCAGCCGCGTCGTTTCACCGACCTGCCGCAGGTCAGCTTCGGCGACGTGGCCGAGGATGCGCGCGGGCGCCTGTGGTTTGCCGGCAAGAGCGGGCTGATGCGGCTGGATGGGCAGACCGTCATCCCGATCCGGATCAGCGGAAAGATGCCCAACCTGCTGTTCGACAAACTCTCCATCGGCCGCGACGGGGTGCTGTGGGCGGCGGTGGACGATGCCGGCCTGTTCCGCGGCCCAATGCGCGACGACGACACCTTGCAGCTCACCGCGGTCGACGACCCGCTGCTGCGCGATTCGCTGCCGTATTTCATTCGCCACGACCGCCAGGGTCGGCTGTGGGTCGGGGGCAGTTCCGGGGTGAACGTGCTGGAGAACGGCCACTGGACCGGCCTGAGCGAGACCGATGGCCTGATCAGCGAGGACATCTCCGAAGGCGCGTTCTTCGAGGACGCCGATGGTTCGGTCTGGGTCGGCAGTTCGCGCGGCGTGAGCCATCTCCTGCAACCGGACAGGCTACTTGCGCAGCGCCCGGTGACCCTGCGCATCGCGCGGGTCGAGCGGGGCGGTGCTGGCGTGACGCCGGGCGCCACCCTGCCTTGGGGCCAGCTGCCGGTGCGCGTGACCCTGTCCACGCCCGGCAGCATGGCAGGGCCGGACCTGCTGCGTTTCCGCTATCGCCTGCGCGGGCGCCAGGATGCGTGGATCGAGACCAGCTCGCGCACCCTGGACTTTCCCGCCCTGGGCGATGGCGAGCAGGTGATCGAGGTGCAGGCGATCAACCTGGCCCGCCGCACACAGTCCCCGGTGGCGAGTTTCGCCTTCAAGTTGCGCCCGCCATGGTGGCGCAGCGCGCCGGCGCTGCTCGCGTGGCTGGCGCTGTTTGCCGGGGTGATCGCGGCGGTCTGGCACTGGCGCATGCGCGCGATCATGGCGCGCAAGCGCGCCTTGGAAAGGCTGGTGGCAGCGCGTACCGCCGAGCTGGAGGCCGACAAGCGCGCGCTGGAACTGGCTCGCGCCGCCCTGCACGAGCAGGCCACGCATGATGGCCTGACCGGCCTGCGCAACCGCACCTCCATTCTCGAACAGCTGGCGCTGGAGGCTGCACGTGCGCACAGCGCGGGCCTGCCGCTGGCGATCGCGCTGCTGGACCTGGACCACTTCAAGCTGGTCAACGACACGCATGGCCATCTGGTCGGCGACGCGGTGCTCTCCGGCGTGGCCGATCGCCTGGCGCGCAACATGCGCGGGTCGGACACGGTCGGGCGCTATGGCGGCGAAGAACTGCTCGCGGTCATGCCCGGCCTGGTGGCCCCTGCGTCGCAGCGCCTGCAGGCCTTGCACGACGCGGTCGGTGCGCGTCCGCTGGCCATCGATGGGCGGAGCCTGACGGTGACCTGCTCGGTCGGCGTGGCCTGGCTGGAGCCGGGCGAGTCGCCGACCGATCTGTTGCGGCGTGCCGACGACGCGCTCTACCGGGCCAAGCGCCAAGGTCGAAACCGCGTGCTGGTGGCCCCGGCGGGCACGGCCGCCGCGCCGGCCTAGGCCTGCGCCAGCTGAGCCTGGGTGACAATGGGGCGTCCCACCCCACCAGGAGCCCCACCGATGTCCGAAGTCCCCGCTGGCGAGCCGCGCCCGACCGAAGCCCGCCTGCTGCACATGGTCTTTCCCGACCACACCAATCATCTGGGGACCCTGTTCGGTGGCCAGGCGCTGGCCTGGATGGACATGGCTGCCTTCATCGTGGCCTCGCGCTATGCGCGCACCACGGTGGTCACCGCGCGCTCGGAGCAGGTGGACTTCAACCAGCCCATCCGCAAGGGCGACCTGGTGGAGGTCATCGCGACCATCGTCAAGGTCGGCCGCAGCTCGATGAACGTGGACGTGGAAGTGATCACCGAGGACCTGCTGAGCGGCGAGCGCAAGCTGTGCACGCGCGGCCGTTTCGTGATGATCGCCCTGGACCCGCTGGGCCGGCCGACCGCCGCGCCCGCGCTGCCGGCCAAGGCCTGATCCGGCCAGGTGGAATCGCGCCGGACCTCGCCCGTTGCCGGCGTGGTTCTGCGGCGAGATCTGGCGCATGATGGTCCGGTCACGACACATCGCAGGGAGATGCGCAATGAACAGGATGCTGCTGGGTTTGGCGCTGTGCCTGCTGGCTGGCGCGGCGATGGCGCAGGGCAGCGTGCGTTTCGGCAACAAGCTGGTCACCACCGGCGACGGTGCGGGCCGGGTGATGCAGGTGGCTGGCAAGCCGGATCGCGTGGTCCAGCTGGAGAACGACTACAGCGCCAACGTCGGCGAGCGCTGGGAGTACTACCAGCCGCGCAAGACCATCCAGATCATCTTCCACGATGGCAAGGTGAGCGACATCGAGGAAGTCTATAACTGAGGGTCCAAGCGCCGCGATCACGTGGCGTTCGGCCTTCAGACCTCCTCGATGCGGCGCGCGCCGGGCTCGGACAGGCTCAGTTCGCGTAGGTCCAACTCCTGTTGCAGGGACTGGAAGGCGTCTTCCGGCAGGTCGCCTCGCGCATGCAGGTCGTTCAGTGCGCGGCGCTCGGCCTGGACCAGGGTCCGCTTGGCGGTGATTTCGGCCGGGTCGGGACGGGTGCGGTACCAGTCGCGCACCCGCCGCAGGGCTTCTGGATGTTTGTGGTCGGCGACCATGCGTTCTAGTTCCTCTCGCCCGGCCTGTTCCATGTGCGTGCGCGCCTGATCGATGGCGCGATCGGTGGTGGAGTCGCCCGGGATCCGCAGCCAGCGGATCAGCGCGCCCAGCGTGGCCCCCTGCAGGATCACCGTGCCCAAGACCACGGCCAGGGCGCACAGCACGATCAGGTCGCGGCCAGGGAACGCATGCGGCAGCGACAACGCGGTGGCCAGGGTCAGCACGCCGCGCATGCCTGACCAGGCGACCACCAGCCGCACCCGGGTCTTGCCGTGTCCTTCGTCGGTATGGCTGCGGATCAAACGTCGCAGCAGGGCCGGGTAGACCAGCACCCACACCAGTCGCACGGCGACTACCGCGCCGAGCACCGCCCCGGCCGTGCCCAGCGCTTTCCACAGCTGCGGGCGCGGCAGGTCGGCGACGATGCCGCGGGCCTGCAGGCCGATCAGCAGGAAGGCGATGACGTTGAGCACGAACACCGCCGAATCCCAGATGGGATAGGAGTGCATGCGGTCGCGCACGCGCTGGCGCTGCGGCGCCGAGCGCGCCAGCAGCATCGCGTAGGCCACCACCGCCAGCACCGGCGAGACGTGCAGCCGATCGGCGGCCATCCACACCAGGAACGTGCCGGTGAACTCGAAGATCGTCGCGCTCTGGCTGCCCGACCACAGCCGGCCCGCCCGCGCATACACCCAGCCCACCGCCAGGCCCAGCAACACGCCGCCAGGGACTTCCAGCAGCAGGGTGGCGCCGAACAGTACCGGATGCTCGGTGCCCTGCATCACCGCCACCGCGCCACCGAACAGCACCAGCGCGATGGCATCGTTGAACAGGCTTTCGCCCTGCAGGATCACCATCGTGCGGCGCGGCAGGTTCATCCGGCCCAGCACCGCCTGCGCGGCGGCGGCATCCGGCGGCGCCACCACCGCGCCCAGCGCAATGGCGGCGGCCAGCGGTAGCTGGGCCAGATGCACGGCCAGCGCGGCGACCGCTAACGTGGTCAGCAGCACGGCGAACACCGCCAGCGCCGTCAGCGGCAACCAGTTGTGCCGCAGCTCGTGGGGCGAGGTGTCATAGGCGGCCGATAGCAGGGCAGGGGCGATGAACAGCACCAGGGCCAGGCGCGGGTCGATGCCCACTTGCGGCACCCATGGCAGCGCCGCGGCCGCGGTGCCGGCGACCGCGACCAGGGTCGGATAGGGCAGGCCGAGTCGCCGCGCCAGCTGCGAAAGCAGCGCGGCGCCGAACAGCAGCACGACCAGGGTTTCGAAAAGGGCCAAAGGGGGCTCCGGGAGCGGCCGGGCGGCGGCCTACCCTACCGGGCCTCCGTTCAGGGGGGCGTGAGGCCGAGGCCGACCTTGCCGGAGTGTCCGGTCGCTAGGGTGCCGGCTGGTCGATGGCCTGGCGGACCACGTCCAGCAGGGCCTCGCCGTCGTCCTCGCGGTATTCCCAGTACATCAGCCCGCCCAGGCCATGCGCGCGCACGTAGCGCACCTTGGCGCGCAGCGCCTGTGGGTCGTCGTAGCTGATCATCTGCCGGGTGGTTGGGTTCCACAGCCACGCCGCCTGTGCGTCCGGATCCCAGTAGCGGGTGAATCCGTGTTCGGTCAGCCGACCCTGCACGATCTCCCGGTAGGAGATGAAGCCGCCATCGCTGGCGAAGCGCTGGTAGAGCCCGTGCTGGGCCGGCTCCACCTCGCCGAAGCGGCGCCCGTAGAACGCCATGCCCACGTTGAGCTTGGCGGCCGGCACGCCGGCGTCGAGGAAGTCCTGCACCGCGGCGATGCCGTTGCGCGCATGGGCCGGGTCCAGCGTCGAGGCGCCCAGGCCAGCGGCATGGCCAGTGGTTGGGGTCAGGCTGCCGTGGAAGTCGTAGGTCATCAGGTTGATCCAGTCCAGCAGCGGCGTGATCCGCGGCAGGTCCAGGCCGGAGGCGAAGCGGCCCTCGGCCGCGGCGATGCTCAGCACGTAGTGGCGCCCACGCGCGCGGCCTTCGGCGTCCAGCGCCTCGCGCAGCCGGCCCAGCAACGCGGCGAAGTTGGCGGTGTCGTCGGGGCTGGCGCTGATGCCGGCATCGTCCAGGGTCGGGTACTCCCAGTCGATGTCCAGGCCGTCCAGGTCATGGGCGCGCAGCAGGGCCATGGCCGTGTCGGTGAACACCTGGCGTGACTGCGCCGTGGCGGCCGCCTCGGAGAAATGTCCCGCGCTCCAGCCGCCGATGGACAGCACGATCTTCAGCTCGGGGTTGTCGCCGCGCAGCTTGACCAGCCCGTCCAACGTGCGTGGGCCGTCGGCATCGGGCAGGTGCACGCGATGCTGCGCATCGACCACGGCGAAGGCGAAGTTGATCACGTCCAGCTTGCGCGCGCTGATCGGCGGCAGGGTCTTGCCGTTGGTCACATAGCCGATCAACTTGATCGGTCGTGCCGGGGCCGCCGCTGGCGGCGGCGTGCTGGTGCAGGCGGACAGGGCGATCAGGACAACGGCCAGCACGGCCGCGCGCAAGGCTGCGGTCACAGGGGGGATCTCCGGTGGTGGGGCGAGGATTGGCGGGGCAGGGACAACGGGCGTGCCGGGAGGGAGGTCGATGGGTTCAACGCGACTTGCTCAGGCGCAGGTCGCGGATGCGGGCCGGGGCCTGGAACGAGTCGGCGCGCGCATCGGGCCAGAACTGCTGGAACACCGAGTGTTCGGGCAGGTTGCCGCCCAGCAGATCGCCGGGCGCCAGGAAACGGTACAGCGACGACAGCGCGCGGATCTCCACGGCCGACACGCGACGCACGATGTGCTCCGGGCCCAGTTCGGCGGGGTCTTCCAGCCCGGCCGCGCCCAGCAGTTCGGCCAGCGCGCGCAAGGTGTTGGTGTGGTACTGGTGCACGCGCGTGGCCTTGTCCGGCACGTCCAGGTGGCGCCAGCGCGCGGGGTTCTGCGTGGCCACCCCGGTCGGGCAGCGGTCGGTGTGACAGCTCAGCGACTGGATGCAGCCCAGCGAGAACATGAAGCCGCGCGCGGCGTTGCACCAGTCCGCGCCCATGGCCAGGGTCCGGGCGATGTCGAAGGCGCTGGTGACCTTGCCGGCCGCGCCGACCTTGACCTGCTCGCGCAGCGACAGGCCCACCAAGGTGTTGTGGACCAGCATGAGCGCTTCCTGCATCGGCACGCCCATGTGGTCGACGAACTCCATTGGCGCCGCACCGGTGCCGCCCTCGGCCCCGTCGACCACGATGAAATCCGGCAGCAGGCCGCTTTCGTGCATGGCCTTGGCGATGCCGAACCATTCCCATGGGTGGCCGATGGCCAGCTTGAAGCCCACCGGTTTGCCACCGGACAGCTCGCGCAGGCGCGAGACGAACTGCAGCAGCTCCAGCGGCGTGGAAAACGCCGAGTGACGTGAGGGCGACACGCAGTCCTGGCCGAGCGCGACGCCACGCGTGTCCGCGATTTCCTGGGTCACCTTGGCTGCCGGCAGCACCCCACCGTGGCCGGGCTTGGCCCCCTGTGAGAGCTTGATCTCGATCATGCGCACCTGTTCGAGGGTGGCATTGGCGGTGAACTTCTCCGCGTCGAACTGGCCGTGCGCGTCGCGGCAGCCGAAGTAGCCCGAGCCGATCTCCCACACCAGGTCGCCACCGCCCTCGCGGTGGTAGGGCGAGATCGCTCCTTCCCCGGTGTCATGGTAGAAGCCGCCACGCGCCGCGCCGGTGTTGAGCGCGCGGATCGCGTTGGCTGACAGCGCGCCAAAGCTCATCGCCGAAATGTTGAACACGCTGGCCGAGTACGGCTTGGGTCGACCCGCGCCGATGGTCACGCGGAAATCGTGGTGGTGCACGTCGGTGGTCGCCAGCGAATGGTTGATCCATTCGTATTCCGGGGCGTAGGTGCTGCGCAGCGTGCCGAAGGGCACCACGTCCATGACGTTCTTGGCCCGGCGATAGACCAGCGCGCGCTGCTGGCGCGAGAACGGCACATCGTCCAGGTCGCTCTGCACGAAGTACTGGCGGATCTCCGGCCCGATCGACTCCAGTCCATAGCGGAAATGGGCCAGCACCGGATAGTTGCGGCGCAAGGTGCTGTTCCGCTGCAGTACGTCGACCAGTCCCAGCACGCTGGGCGCGGCGGCTATGGCGGCGACCCACCACCATCCTGGCCAATGCATCGCCAGCATCACGCTGAGGACCAGGATCAGCAGGGCCGCAATCCAGCCCAGGTAGCGGAGCATCATCGTCAAAGACCGGCAAGAAGCACGCCGGCAAGTCTAGAGGGTGTTGTGCGCTTCCTGACAGGCTCCTGCCATCGCATGTCATGGAGAGCGGAGCTTGCTCCGCTGGAGCCCTGCCGATGAGCCGCCCGGAAAGCAGTCGAATCCCCAAGATGGATTGAGACGCGCTCTGCGCGACAGGAAGATGCGCCCCGCATCGTGCGCGGGTTGCACGCAGTCTGCCAAGCCATGTCAGTCCAGTCGCGGTGGTCTGTCATCCGGCGCGTGCCGCGGCGCGGTCGGCGCAGGAAACGGCAGCACCACGCCACGCGGCGGTGTCGGGCGTTCCCACAGCACGGGCACGTCGCGTGGCGAGGGCGGTTCCAGCATGTCGGCCTCGTCGGCCAGCACCTGTTCTTCCTCCAGCTCCCAGCTGTAGCGCTTGCGTGGCAGGCGCGGGTCGGCGCGACGGAACCACCAGGCCGCCAGCAGCCCGGCCACCGCGCCCCCCAGATGGGCCTGCCAGGACACCCCCGGTTCGCGCGGCAGCACCGTCAACAGCATGCCGCCATAGAACAGGAAGGCGATGAAGCCGGTGGCGATCGCGGCGCGGTCGCGGCGCAGCACCCCCAACCCGATCACCAGGAACATCAGCCCGTGACCCAGGCCGCTGGCGCCCAGATGGCGCGTCCCGGCCTGGCCCAGCCACCATGCCCCCAGGCCCGCGCCCAGCCACAACAGCGGAATCGCGCGCAAGGTGGCCTTGGGATACACGCTGCCCGCCAGCGTGCCCAGCATCAGCAAGGCGATCGCGTTGGAGGTGATGTGCTCGACCGAACCGTGCAGCAGCGGCGCGGTAAGGATGCCGATCAGTCCCTGCGCGCTGTGCGGCGCGATGGCATAAGGGCGCCAGTCGAAGCTGCCTTGCGCCGAGTACGCCAGGACCAGCACCGCCACGAAGGCCAGCGCCGCATTGAACGCACGCAGCAGGCGCCGCCGGTCGGCGCGCGCCTGGGCAGCCGCATCGTGGCGCGGATCATCGGGATGGTAGGCGTCCATGCCCGCTTCGATGGCGGCAGCCCGGGCCGAAAACAAGCGTTGCGACGTTCCCGTCCATGGAACGTCGCAACGCGATGCGTGTGCATCAAACCCGCTTTCAGTTTTCCGATGCAGGCTTTGGCGGCCTTGCCAGGCTCAGCCACACGGTGATGGCAAGGATGCCGAACACCACGCCCAGCGAGACCAGCACCGGGATCTTGACCAGGTCGATGACCAGCATCTTGGTGCCGATGTAGACCAGGATCACCGCCAGCCCGTAGGGCAGCAGGTGGAAGCGGTCGGCCATGCCGGCCAGCAGGAAGAACATCGCGCGCAGGCCCAGCACCGCGAACACATTGGAGGTCAGCACGATGAACGGGTCGGTGGTGATGGCGAAGATCGCCGGGATCGAGTCCACCGCGAAGATCACATCGGTCACCGCGATCAGGATCAGCACCGCGAACATCGGGGTGAACCAACGCCGGCCATCGCGTACGACCGACAGCGCGTTGCCTTCGTAGCCATCGGTCAGGCGCAGGTGCTTGCGCATGAATTTCAGCGCCGGATTGGTTTCCAGGTCCGGCTCACTGCCGGCCGAGAACCACATCTTGATGCCGGTGAACAGCAGGAACGCGCCGAACACGTACAGCAGCCAGTGGAACTGGTTGAGCAGCGCCGCGCCGGCGAAGATCATGACCGCGCGCAGCACGATGGCGCCCAGCACGCCGATCACCAGCACCCGCTGGCGCTGCTCCTCGGGCACGGCGAAGTAGCTCATCACCATCAGGAAGACGAAGATGTTGTCTACCGCCAGGGACTTCTCGACCAAGTAGCCGGTCAGGAATTCCAGACCGATGCGATTGGCACTGGCGATGTCCATCGCCTCGCGCAGGTACCACCACAGCCCGCCGTTGAAGGCCAACGCCAGGGCGACCCAGCCCAGCGACCACCACACCGCCTCCTTGAAGGTGACCTTGTGCGGCCCGCCGTGGCGCATCAGCACCAGGTCGGCCAGCAGGGCGGCGATCACCACCACCACGAATCCGCCCCAGAGCCAGGGGTTTGCAATCGTCTGCATGTCGTTTCTCCACGCGTAAGCCAAGGGGGAACGCGAGGGCGCCAGTCTGCGCGGAGGAGGTCTTCCAAGGGGAAGTTCCGGGGCACACACCTTCGCCGTTGCGGCGAAGGTCTCGCTCACAGCCGGCCGTGGATCACGGCGCGGTTGCCGCTGGACCGGGGCACAGGGCCCGTCATGACGATCTCAGCGCGTGGGAGCTACTCCCCTTCTGTCATCGATTGTCGCGGCGCGGCGCGCGCTGGGTCAACGTCCAGGCTGAGCGGGGCGTTCAGATCGGGGCCGATCTGTCCACATTGTCACGGGGCCTCGTCTTGTGCCGACCAATGCATCGCCGCGCCCGAGGCCGAGCGCGGGCCCGGGTAAGGCCGCCCGTAGTAGCCCTCATAGGGGCCGCCGCCGAAGGGACCGTCGCTTTTGCTGACGTGGATGTCCATGCGCATGACGCTGGTACGCCCTTCGTCGCTGGTGAAGGCCTTGGCCACGCTGAGGTCGGCGGCGTTGTAGGTGCTGCTGCCGTAACCCTTGGAATACCCGACCCCGGTGGTGAACGTGCCATGCAGGTGGGCCTTGCCATCGTCCAGTTCCGAAGCGGGACTGGCCGGGTCGGCTTCCACGGCCGGGCCGCTGTGGTCGCCGTAATAGGTGCCTGGCGGATCGCCCGCGCCGGAAAAGCGCGTGTCGTCCTTGAGCTTGAGATTCAGCGGCTGGGTCTGGGCCAGCGCGGCAAGCGGGGCGCAGAGCAGCAACAGCGAGGCAACGGCGATGGATTTCATGGCGACGGACCTTGTAGTGCGTGTCCGTTGCGCGGTGAGGGCCGTCTGACCAGTGGGCCGGCAAGGATCACCCGCCCACGCTAGCAGCCGCGCGTTAAACCCACGCTGGCCGAGGCGATGCGCGTGTCCGCACGATTCCGAGCGGGCTCGGCGGGAGTTCGGCGCTGCCGGGGATGGGCCCGCAGCCGCGCGTCCCGTGCACCCTGCGGCAACTGGCCCCATGCGCCGGGAGTTCCCATACCCATCGCTCGGCGCGACGGGCAAGTCCTAGCGCGCCTGGCGGGCAGCGACCGATGCGTGGCCAAGATGACGATCGAAAAAGCGCCAGATCACCGCGTAGGCCTGCTGCGACTCGGGCAGCTCGGGGTCGACGAAGAACGCATGCCACATGCCGTCCCACACGTGCAGCTCGGCGTCCACGCCGGCCGCGTCGAGCAGCGCATGGCTGCGCAGGACCGAGCTCAAGGCGAAGTCGCGGCTGCCGCTGATCAGCAGTGTGGGCGGGAAGCGGGCGAGGATGGCCTGCGAGTTGGCCGGGAACACCAGCGGGTCGGACAGGTCGGCGCCGCGGAAATAGGGATAGTCCGAGAGCCTGGGCGGGCCGGCCGGCACCTGCTGCCCTTCCAGCGCGGCCGAGGTGTAGATGGAGTCGCCATCGGGCGCGGCCACCGATCCGCAGAAGGTGCCGACCGCGCCGGGCAGCGGCAGCTTCTTCGAAATCAGGCGCGCCACCACCTGTGCGGTGAGATAGCCGCCGGCCGAGCAACCGTAGATCCCGATGTCCTGCGGGCGATGGTCGCGCAGCAGCGCGCGGTAGACGGTTTCCACATCCTCGCTGGCCGCCGGGAAGCGGTGCTCCGGCCCCTGCCGGTAATCCACCGAGACCACCTTGATCCTGCCGACGCCGGCGATGGGAATGGCCTCGGCCAGCGCACCGCTGCGCGCGCCCCACAGGAACGCGCCCCCATGCAGATTGATCAGCACACGCGCCTTGTTGGCCGGCGCGATGCCGTCGGCCGGCTCGGCCACGTCGGCCAGCACGCCGTCGAAGCGCGCCTCGCTGGTGCGCACCGGCCATCGCTTGCGCATGCGCGCGACGCGGTCGCTGTTCTGCGCGTCGTAGAACGCGCGCGCCGCGGCGATGTCCTTGCCGGGGCCCTCGCCGCGCGCGTGCGCATCGAGCATGGCCTGGAGGCGCTCGCGCGCCTCGGGCGAGGCATAGGCCGACAGCGGCACCTGCACGCCGTTGAGCGGCACGCGCGGGTCGGGCACATCCGCGGCATGCGCGGCCCAGGTCGAGGCGAGGAGCAGCAAGAGCCCGCTCCAGCGCGACAAGGCGGAGATGTTCAAGGCGATGCTCCCGAGCTGGACGGAAACGAAATGTCCCGCCAAGCGCCCGCCGGTGGAAGTAGACCAAAGTGAATGCCTGGGGCGGTCAGGTGTCGTGAGCTGGGGTGGCGTCGCGTCGCTGCAGCGGGTTGCAGAAGCATGTCTGCAGACGCCGGCGGCGCTTTCCCGCCGGGGGCATGGCGTCAGGCGCTTCTTGCCATTTGCCTACGCCCGCCACGTCTCTACCGTCGGCATGCCCAACGAGACCAACCGCGCCGCTGCTGCGCCGTTCGGCAAGCCGCCATCAGCACCCTGCGCTGCGCAGCCGAGCGCTCAGTCGCTGGCGCGACGGCGGGCACCGCCGCGCAGGCGCTGCCATAGCCGCGACAGGCGCTGCCATAGCCGCGACAGGCGCGTGGTGGTGGGCGGCGGGGGCATGGGCGCATCGGCCGCGGCATCGCCAAGCGCGTCCGCCTCGCCCTCGAGCACGGCGTGGCCGCTGAGGTAGGCGGCGTTGAAGAAGGCGCGTGCCGCGCCGGTGTCCATCTTCAGCTGTGCCGCCGCCTCGCTGGCGGTACTGGCCTGCTTGAGCAGCAGCGTGCACAGCCGGAAGTCGTCATGGCGATGGGCCAGCACGCGGAAATCTGGCCACTGGCGCATGCGCAGCGTGGTGGCCTCGGTCAGCGGCGCGATCAGCTGCGGCACCATGCGCATGCGCAGCGCCGTTTGCCACAGCAGCGGGGTCAGCGCCATGCTCGGATCCTGATCGGCCGGTGCGGTCGATGTCTCCCGCAGCAGCAGCCGGTCGAAGCCCGGCCCGAGCAATCCCGGCACGATGTCCACCGCTTGGCGCGCGCTGTGCAGTGGTACGGCCTGGCCCGCGACGAAATCCAGATGCAGCACGTCCACGCCATCCAGGGACAGCACCGCCTGTGCGGACCGGGCACGGAGTTGCTCGCGGATCTGCTCGGCGAAGGGGCGCGTGGGGCCGGCCGGGGTGCGGCTGGTCTCGGCATGCGGGGCGTGCAGGGTCTGCAGCGCCTGTCGGATTGCCTGCTCGTGTAGGGGTGCCGTTCCCTGGCTCGGGTCGGACAAGCGTCCGCCGGCATCGACCAGCCACAGCGGTCGGTCGGACCGCACCTGGGCCAGGCGCGTGTCGGTCGGCAGCGCCGCCGGCACCTCGCGCAGCACCAACAGATCGCAGTCGTCCAGGTCGTGGACCAGCGTCAGGCCGTTGGCGGGCAGGGCGGCAATGCGCTGCAGGCGGCGCATCAGCGCCACTTCGGTTTGAAGATCAGAGCCTACGATCGCGACCCGCACCACGTGACGCCCCCTGTTGCCCAGTCCGCGCCGACGGCGCATGGGTCGAGCCTAACGCGCGGTTGATGCACCGCGACAGGGGCCAGTGTCCGGAAGGTGACCCCGGGCCCGTTTTGCCGCTCAGGGCTGCCCCCGGGCGCTGTGGATCGGCAGGGTCACGTTGGTGATGGAGGCATCGTCCGGGTCGGGCTTGAGGGTGAAGCCCAGCTGCCGGCACATGGCCAGCATGGTGCGGTTCTCGCGCAGGACCTGGCCCTCGACCTGACGCAGCCCCTGCCAGTGCGCGTAGTCGATCATGATCCGCATCAGCTGCCAGCCCAGGCCGGCGCCCTTGAGGTCCGAGCGGATCAGGATGCCGTACTCGCCGCGGTCGTAGTCGGCGTCGGCCAGCAGGCGTACCGCGCCGAGCATCTCGCCGTTGCCCGGGTCGATGGCCACCAGGGCGATGGAACGCGCGTAGTCCAGCTGGGTCAGGCGCGCGATGAACTCGTGGCTGAAATGCTTGACCGACTGGAAGAAGCGCAGGCGCAGGTCCTCGTCGGTGACCCGGGCGAAGAACGCGCGGAACAGCGCGTCGTCCTCCGGCCGCACCGGCCGCACGAAGGTCTCGCTGCCGTCGGACAGGGTGATGTGGCGCTCCCATTCCTTGGGATAGGGGAAGATCGACAGACGCGGATGCCCGCGACCCTTGTGCAGCTGGCGCGAGGGCGCCACGGCGATGCGCGCGTCCACCGCGACCACGCCGCTGGCGTCGGCCAGCAGCGGATTGATGTCCAGCTCGCGGATCTCGGGAATGTCGGCGGCCAGCTGGGCCAGCTTGACCAGGACCAGTGCCACGGCACGCTCGTCGGCGGCGGGCACGTCGCGGTAGGCCTTGAGGATGCGCGAGACCCGGGTGCGGCCGATCAGCTCGTGGGCCAGGCGTAGATCCAGTGGCGGCAGGGCCAGGGCCACATCGTCGATCACCTCCACCGCCGTGCCACCGCGGCCGAACACGATCACCGGGCCGAACACCGCATCGTCGGCGATGCCGGCGATCAGCTCGCGCGACTTGGGGCGCAGCACCGTGGGCTGGACCACAACGCCGTCGATGCGCGCCTCCGGGCGCAGCCGGCGCGCGCGCTCGATCAGCGCGGTGGTGGCCGCATGCACCGCCTCGGCCGAGACCAGGTTCAGGCGCACCCCGTCCACGTCGGACTTGTGGGGGATGTCCGCCGAGAGCACCTTGACCGCGACCGGCAGGCCTTCGTCCAGCAATGGCTGGGCCAGCTTCACCGCGGCCTCGGCGTCGGCCGCGGCCCAGATACGCGCGGTGGGGATGCCGTAGGCGCGCAGCACGCCGGTGGCGGCAATCGGGTCCAGCCACTGACGGCCATCGGCCAGCGCCGCCTCGACGATGGCGCGGGCGGCGCCGACATCCACCACGAAATCCTGCGGCAGGCTGGGCGGCGTCTCCATCAGCGCGGTCTGGGCCTCGCGATAGCGCACCAGGTGCATGAAGCCGGCCACCGCGTCGGCTTCGGTCGCATAGTTGGGAATGTGCGCGGCGTTGAGCGTGGTCAGGGCGGCCTCGCCACCGCCCAGCCACACGGCCAGCACCGGCTTGGCCCGGCTGTGGCGGGGGCGCTGGCCCACGACCTGGGTCAGCGCCTGCGCCGCATCGGCCGAGGAGGTGAAGGCGGTGGGGACGTTGACCACCAGCACCGCGTCGTTCTCCGCGTCGGCGAGCAGGGCCTCGACCGCGGCCGCGTAGCGCTCACCGTCGGCGTCGACCACGATGTCCACCGGGTTCTCGCGCGACCAGTCCGGCAGGGCCTGGTCCAGGCGCGCCACGGTGGCCTCCGACAGCCCGGCCAGGGTGCCCCCGAGGGCGCCGAGCTGGTCGCGGGCCAGGGCGCCCACGCCGCCGCCGTTGGACAGGATCGCCAGGCGCCGGCCAGGAAAGGTGCCCAGTCGGCCCAGGGTCTGGGCGGCGGCGAACAGCTCGTCCAGCGCGCCCACGCGCAGCAGGCCGGCGCGTCGGAAGGCGGCGTCGTACACCGCGTCGGGGCGGGCCAGGGTCTGGGTGTGGGTCGTGCCGCCCGTTTCGCGCCCGCGTCCGGACTTGACCACCACCACCGGCTTGCCGCGCGCGGCCGCACGCGCGGCGGACATGAACTTGCGCGCGTCGCGGATGGATTCGACGTAGAGCAGGATCGCGCGGGTGCGGTAGTCGGTGGCGAAGTGGTCCAGCAGGTCGCTGAAATCCACATCGAGCGCGTCGCCGAGCGAGACCACCGCGGAGAACCCGACCTGATGCGCGACACCCCATTCCACCAGCGCCGCGGCAATGGCCGAGGACTCGGAAATCAGCGCCAGGTCGCCGGGTAGTGGGGTGTGTGCAGCGATGCTGGCGTTGAGCCTGGCGTGCGGGGCGATCACGCCCAGGCAATGCGGCCCGAGGAGGCGCAGGCCATGCGCGCGCGCGGCACGCTCGGTGGCTTCGGCCAGCGAGCCGGGGCCTTGGCCCAGGCCGGCGGTGAGGATGATCGCGGCGGCCACGCCGCGCTCGGCCGCGGTGGCCACGACCTTGGGCACGGTCCGCGCCGGGGCGGTGACGATCACCAGATCCGGCACGTAGTCCAGGTCGGACAGCCGCGGGACGGTGTCCACCTCGTCGATGCGCTTGTAGCGCGCATTGATCCAAGCGATCCGCCCAGGGAACCCCGCCGCGCGCAGGTTGCGCACCACCGCCCGCCCGGCCGAGCGATCGCGCGGGCTGCCGCCGACGATGGCGATCGAGGTCGGCGCGAACACGGACTTGAGGCGGTAGGTGCTCATGCGATGGCAGCGGCGATCTGGAAGCGGGACATCGCCCCACACGTTACACGGCGGGGCGATGCCCTCGCATGACGCGCTGCGCGAGCGCAGGCCTGGTAGAGCTCATCGGAACCCAGCTAGCCGCGGTGGGAGCCGCCATGGCGGCGATGAGGCCTTACCAGTCAAGCCCCTCGCCGCCATGGCGGCTCCCACCGCCGCTCCCATCTCCACCAATAGCGGCTTCCATCGACGGCGGTGGCCTACAACAGCGTCCCGCTCAGGATCAGCAGAGCGATGCTGAAGTAGATGACCAGCCCGGTGACATCCACCAGGGTAGCCACGAACGGTGCCGAGGCGCTGGCCGGGTCGAAGCGCAGCCGCTGCAGCGCGAACGGCAGCATCGAGCCGGTCAGCGAGCCGAAGGTCACGATGCCCACCAGCGCCGCACCCACGGTCAGGGCCACCAGCGGCCAGTGCGGGCCGTAGTCGTAGATTCCCAGCCGCTGCCAGGCCACCACGCGCAGGATGGCGATCACGCCCAGGATCGCGCCGAGCAGCATGCCGGTGGGCAGCTCGCGCAGGGCCACCCTCCACCAGTCACGCAGGCGCAGCTCGCCCAGGGCCAGGGCGCGGATTAGCAGCGAGGTCGCCTGCGAGCCGGAATTGCCGCCCGAACTCATGATCAGCGGGATGAACAAGGTCAGCACCAGCGCCTTGTCCAGTTCGCCCTCGAAGTGCTGCATCGCGCTGGCGGTGAGCATCTCGCCCAGGAACAGCGCGCACAGCCAGCCCGCGCGCTTGCGGATCATCCGCCAGAAGCCGATCTGCATGTACGGCGCGTCCAGCGCCTCCAGGCCGCCGAACTTGTGCGCGTCCTCGGTGCCTTCCTCCATCATCGTGTCGATGATGTCGTCCACGGTGACGATGCCCAGCATGCGGCGCGCATCGTCGACCACGGCCAGCGAGAGCAGATCGTGGCGGCGGATCAGGCGCGCGACTTCCTGCTGGTCTGTCAGCGGCGAGACGGTGACCGGCGGATTGACCTGGGCCACGGTGAGGATGTTGTCGCCAGGCTGGCCGGTGATCAGCCGGCGCAGGGTCACGACCTGCTGCAGGACGTCGCTGCCGGGAGCCAGCACGTAGATGGCATACACGGTCTCGCGCTTGCGCTCGACCTCGCGCACGTGGTCCAGGGTCTGGGCCACGGTCCAGTCGGCCGGCACCCCGACGTACTCGGTGGTCATCAGCGCGCCGGCGGTGCGCGGGCGGTAGCGCATCAGCTTCTGCACCGCGTGCGCACTGGCCGGCGCGCGCGCGGCCAAGTCGGCCAGGGCTGCGGCCTGGTCGGTCAACTCCAGCGCCTGGACCAGGTCGGCGGCGCGGTCGTCGGCCATGCCTTCGAGCACGCGCGCCCGGCGCGGGCGCTGCAGGGCCTGCAGCAGCTGCGGGCCGCGCAGCAGCTCGGGCGCCTCGAGCACATTGATCGCGCGCGCGTCGGACAGGCGGGCGAAGGTCGCGTCGGCCAGGGCGGGCTTGAGCTTGTTGAGCCGCTCGACCACGTCGGCGGTGTTGAGCGGACGCAGCGCGTCCAGCTGGGCGGCCACCGCATCGGTGGTCTTGAAGGAGAAGTGCTTCAGGTTCATCGGAACGGCCTGGTTGGGCAGCCGCAACGGCCGCCTGGCCGAACCCGATCAGGACTCAGCGCGCAGCCACCGTTGACGGCAGACAAGATCGACTGGAAGGGTCGCTGGGCATGAGGAAGGGCGCTTCACCAAAGGAACCGACGCGCTGTGGCTGCGCCGGGCGGGCGGCAGTCTGTGCCTGCATCCAGAAGGCGTCAACCACTTTTTTGTGGCGGCGTATGGCAGGTGTGCGCGGCGTTCAGGCCACGCGCAGCGAGGGCGGATAGGGAGGGGTGTCGGGATAGCGGTCCTGCGCCAGCGCGGCTTGCAATTCGCGCCACCAGGCCGGGTCGAACAGCTGCCCATGCACCGCGCGCACGGCCTGGGCCAGCGCGGCGGGCAAGCCCATGAACTGGACGAAGCGCTCGGGGAACACGTCGCCCGGAGCGACATGGAACCAGGGCTCGTCGGCCATCTGCTCCTCGTAGCTCTGCGCCTGGGGCCAGTCGCGGAACTGGCAGTCGGTGATCAGCCGCACCTCGTCGTAGTCGTAGAACACCACCCGGCCGTGGCGCGAGACGCCGAAGTTCTTCAGCAGCATGTCGCCAGGGAAGATGTTGTTGCGGGCCATGTCCACGATGGCCTGGCCGTAGTCCAGCGCCGCCGCGCGCGCGGCCTCGGCCGGCTGCTCGCGCAGGTACAGGTTGAGTGGGCGCAGCCGGCGCTGCACGTAGCACAGGGCGATGATCACATCGTCCCCTTCGAAGGTCAGGCTGCCAGCGCAGGTGTCGCGCAGTTCGGCCAGCAGCGCCGGGGCGAAGCGCGCGACCGGGAAGCGCAGCGCGCGATACGGCTGCGCGTCGAGCAAGCGCCCCACCCGGTCACGGTTGAACACCAGGGCATAGCGCTCCTGCACCTCCTGCCGGGTGACCTGCTTGGTCTCGGCGAAGCGGTCGCGGATCAGCTTGAACACCAACGGATAGCTGGGCAGGGTGAATACCGCCATTACCAGTCCGGGCGTGCCCTCGGCCTGGACCAGCTGCTCGCCAGGGTGATCGCCAAAGTGATGATAGAAGGTGCGGAAGCGCTCGGTCTTGCCCTGCTTGGCGCGGCCCAGCACGGTGTACAGCTCATCGATGGGCTTGTGCGGCAGCAAGGTGCGCAGGAAGACCACCGCATCGCCAACCGTGGGCAGGTCGGCGTGGAAGTAGCTGCGCGAGATGCCGAACAACTGGGCCACGTCCGCGCGCCGGGTCAGCACCGCGTCCACGCGCAGGCCGGCCTCGTCGTGGATCAGCGCGATCATGCACGGCGCAAAGCGCGTCTCGCCCAGCACCCGGCCGACCAGGTAGGCGCGGCGTTCGCGATAGAACACCGTGTCCAGCAGCTCCACCGCGCGCACCGGCTCGCCCCAGCCGGCCAGGTCGTCGTGCAGGCGCACGGCGATGGCGGCCGCGCAGCGCGCCTGGTGCGCATAGGGCACGGCGAACACGTAGTCGCCCAGCAGCCGGGCGAAGGTGTCCACCGGCCGGGTCTGCGAGACCAGATAGTTGTGCCGCGCGACCGGATGGGTGATGGCCTCGGTGGGCGCGATGTCCAGCGCCACGAACTCCACCTGCGCATCCACGCCCTGGGTGCGGAAGAAGCGCCGGGTCAGCGTGTTGTAGAAGGTCTTGTACAACTCGCGGTCGATCTGCGCGTCGATCAGCGTCGCGTAGCGCTCGCGGATGGCATGCCATAGCGTGCGGTCGAATGCGCGCGGGCCCATCACCGCCTGCAGGCGCAGCCGGCATTCGTCCACACAGGCGTCGTAGAGCGCGATGCGCTCGACCGCATCGTCGCGCGCGCCATTCCAGTCGCGCTGCGCAAAGCGCAGCTTCGCGCGCCCGGTGATGTGCGCAAAGCGCGCGTGGTAGTCGGCGAAGGCTTCGTCGATCAGCGCGGCGTAGGTGGCGGCATCATCCATGCCACAGACCTCGTAGGAGCCGCCATGGCGTCGAGGGGCGTTTCCGGGAAGGCGTCATCGCCGCCATGGCGGCTCCCACAGGCGTGTTCCCGGCCTCTGTACCCGTAAAGCACTGGGTGATGTGCGCAAAGCGCGCGTGGTAGTCGGCGAAGGCTTCGTCGATCAGCGCGGCGTAGGTGGCGGCATCATCCATGCCACAGACCTCGTGGGAGCCGCCACGGCGGCGAAGGGCGTTTTCGGGAAGGCGTCATCGCCGCCATGGCGGCTCCCACAGGCGTGTTCCCGGCCTCGGTGCCCGCAAAGCACCGGGTGATGTGCGCAAAGCGCGCGTGGTAGTCGGCGAAGGCCTCGTCGATCAGCGCGGCGTAGGTGGCGGCATCATCCATGCCACAGACCTCGTGGGAGCCGCCACGGCGGCGAAGGGCGTTTCCGGGAGGGCATCATCGCCGCCATGGCGGCTCCCACCGAGGAACGCTTATTCCTGGTCTTCCGGGGGCGGGATCAGGCCATCGGGATCCACCGACAGGCGCCCGGCCATCAGCACGGCCTGGGTGCGATTGGTGACGCCCAGCTTGCGCAGGATCGCGGTGACGTGCGCCTTGATGGTGGCTTCGGACACGCCCAGGTCGTAGGCGATCTGCTTGTTCAATCGGCCGGCGCCCAGCATCTGCAGCACGCGGAACTGCTGGGGCGTCAGGTCGCGCAGGCGCTGGGCGACTTCGTGTTCGTCGCGGCCGATGGCCGGCGCGTTGTGCGCCTCCTCGGGTGCCCAGCGCTCCCCGTCGAGCACCTGGCCGATGGCCTCGCCGATGGTGTCCGAATCGACCGACTTGGGAATGAAGCCCATCGCGCCGTGGTCCAGGGCCCGGCGCATGACCGCCGGCTCCTCGCGCGCGGACACCACCACCACGGGCAGCTGCGGATGCAGGGCACGCAGGTGGACCAAGGCGTTGAAGCCGTGTGCGCCGGGCATGTTGAGGTCCAGCAGCAGCAGGTCCGCATCGGGATTGGCCTCCACCAGGGTGTACAGTGCATCGACGCTGTCGGCCTCGTGCAGGTGCACGCCGGGCAGCACGCGCTGGACGGCGCCGCGCAGGGCTTCCCGGAACAGAGGATGGTCGTCGGCAATCAGCAGTGTGGTCATGGAAGCGGGGATCGTGGTGTGGGGGTCGGGCCGGTGCGTCTCCCCGTCGCGCGCATGCGCCGGGGATTCGTACGTGGCCCGGCTGGCATAGTGCCAGACCAGGCGATCGGCTTTCGACGCGTCACTGGCCACGGTGCCCATGCCCCCTACTGGACCTTGCGCTCGGACACCAGCGAATCCACCACCGAAGGATCGGCCAGGGTCGAGGTGTCGCCCAGCTGATCCGGTGCGTTCTCGGCGATCTTGCGCAGGATGCGACGCATGATCTTGCCCGAGCGGGTCTTGGGCAGGCCCGGCGCCCACTGCAGGTGGTCGGGCGAGGCGATCGGCCCGATTTCCTTGCGCACGTGGGCGATCAACGCCTTGTGCAGGTCCTCGCTGGGCTGCTCGCCGGCCACCAGGGTGACGTAGGCGTAGATGCCCTGGCCCTTGATGTCGTGCGGGAAGCCCACCACGGCCGCCTCGGCCACCTTGGGGTGGGAGACCAGCGCGCTTTCCACCTCGGCCGTGCCGATGCGGTGGCCGGAGACGTTAATCACATCGTCCACGCGCCCGGTGATCCAGTAGTAGCCGTCGGCATCGCGGCGGCAGCCGTCACCGGTGAAGTAGGTGCCCGGATAGGTGCGGAAGTAGGTGTCGATGAAGCGCTGGTGGTCGCCGTAGACCGTGCGCATCTGGCCCGGCCAGGAGTCCTTGATCACCAGGTTGCCCTCGGCCTCGCCCTCCAGCTCGGCGCCATTGGCATCGACCAGCGCCGGCTGCACGCCGAAGAACGGCACCGTGGCCGAGCCGGGCTTGAGCGCGGTGGCGCCGGGCAGCGGGGTGATCATGTGGCCCCCGGTCTCGGTCTGCCACCAGGTGTCCACGATCGGGCAGCGACTGTCGCCGACCACCTCGTAGTACCAGCGCCAGGCTTCCGGGTTGATCGGCTCGCCGACCGTGCCCAGCAGGCGCAGGGACTTGCGCGAGGTTTTCTTGACCGGCGCCTCGCCGTCGCGCATCAGGGCGCGGATCGCGGTCGGTGCGGTGTAGAACAGGGTGACCTGGTGCTTGTCCACGACCTGCCAGAAACGCGAGTTGTCCGGATAGTTGGGCACGCCCTCGAAGATCAGCGAGGTGGCGCCATTGGCCAGTGGCCCGTAGACGATGTAGCTGTGGCCGGTGACCCAGCCCACGTCGGCCGTGCACCAGTAGATGTCGTCGGGCTTGAGGTCGAACACCACCTCATGCGTGTACGCCGCCCACAGCAGGTAGCCGCCGGTGGTGTGCAGCACGCCCTTGGGCTTGCCGGTCGAGCCAGAGGTGTACAGGATGAACAGCGGATCCTCGGCGTTCATGCGCTCCGGCTCGCAGGTCGCCGGCTGGCTGTCGACCACGTCATGAAACCAGCGGTCGCGCGGGGCCTGCATGTCCACCGCGCCGCCGGTGTGCTTGACCACCAAGACGGTCTCCACGCTGTTGGTGCCCGGCAGCTTGAGCGCGGCATCGACGTTGCTTTTCAGCGGGATCTTCTTGGAGCCACGCAGGCCCTCGTCGGCGGTGATGATCAGCTTGCTGCCACAGTCGATCACCCGGTCGGCGATGGAATTGGGCGCAAAGCCGCCGAACACCACCGAGTGCACCGCGCCGATGCGCGCGCAGGCCAACATCGCCACGGCCGCATCGGGGATCATCGGCAAATAGATGGTGACCCGGTCGCCCTTGACCACGCCCAGGCTGCGCAGCGCGTTGGCCAGCTTGCACACGCGTGCGTGCAGTTCGCGGTAGGTCACCCCGTAACTTTCCGAATCCGGACTGTCCGGCTCAAACAGCAGCGCGATCTTGTCGCCATGCTTGTCCAGCTGCCGGTCCAGGCAGTTGACGCTGGCATTGAGCTCGCCATCGGCGAACCACTTGATGCGGAAGTCTTCCAGGTCGTAGCTCACGTCCTTGATCTGAGTGGGCTGCTTCATCCAGTCCAGCCGCTGGGCGGCCTTGGACCAGAACGCCTCCGGATCCTCGACCGAGGCGCGGTAATCCCGCGCATACGTGTCGGCATCCACCAGCGCCTGCTTGGCGAATGCGGGATCGACGGGGTACAGATCGGACATGGAACTACCTCCTTCTCAACACGGTGGATATGGACAAGCCGGGGTGGGGTCCGGCCAGCCTTTTCGTCGTCCACAAGTTTGACCGATCAGTGGTTTGCGCAACGCAGCAAGCCCGTTAGACCTTGGTCTTAAAGTGAGACGCGTTTCGACCAAAGACGAATGGTTGCGGTCATGGGGCACGCGCAGTCTGCGCCCACGTCCTCGGGGAAAGGACGTTCCAACCGTGTACGACGCGGACTTCCTGGGAGAGAAGGGACATGACCACACGCATCGCTTCGATGTCGCGCCGGCCGCTGACGGCTGCGTTGACGATCGCCTTGCTGCTGCCTGGCGTTGCATTGGCTGACACCAAGAAAGAAAAGGAACTGGAGGCCCGTGTGGCCCAGCTCGAGGCACAGGTCCAGGCGCTGCTCAATGCGCAGCAACAGCAGCAGTCGCAGTTGACCCAGACCCAGGGCCAGGTCACCCAGGCCCAGACCCAGATCGACCAGGTACGCACCTCGGTGGCCACGGCCCCAGCCGGCAAGGCGCCGATTCAGTCCCAGTCCATCGTCTCCGGCGCGATGCCGAACACCACCTTCACCTTCGGTGGCTTCATCAAGTTCGATGGCATGTACACCGACACCTCCGATGGCCGCATCACCGACGGCTCGGCCGGCCGCCTGTTCTACGTCCCGGCCTCCATTCCGGTGGGCGGTGCCGGCGCCGACGGCGGCGATGGCTACACCGACTTCCACGCGCAGTTCTCGCGCTTCAACGTCTCGATGGATACCGTCACCGAGAACGGCGACAAGCTCAAGGCGTACATCGAGGCGGACATGTTCGGTGGCGGCAGCAACACGCTGGCCGGCAACGAGACCTCGACCAACACCTATGCGCTGACCCTGCGTCATGCCTACGTCAGCTGGAACCACTGGCTGGCCGGCCAGACCTGGACCAACTTCATGGCCCCCGAGGCGCTGCCGGACGCGGTGGACTTCCTTGGGCCCACCGATGGCGTGATCTTCGTGCGCCAGGCACAGCTGCGCTATACCAACGGGGGCTTCTCCATGTCCCTGGAGAATCCGCAGACCACCATGAGCGCCTATTTGACCGGTGCGCGCTCCAACTCCGGCGACAACGCGCTGCCGGACCTGACTGCCAAGTGGGCGACCAAGGGCGACTGGGGCAGTTTCAGCGTGGCGGGCCTGTTGCGGCAGTTCAAGTACCTGGACCAGGACAAGAGCGGCGGCGCGCTGAGCGTGTCGGGCAAGCTCAACATGGGCAAGAGCGACGACCTGCGCTTCCAGGTCAATGGCGGCAAGGGCGTCGGCCGTTACATGGCCCTGGGCCTGGCGCCGGACACCGTGCTCGATGCAGACGCCGATCTGCATGTCGAAAACGCCTATGGCGGCTACGTCGCCTGGCGCCACCTGTTCTCGCCGCAGCTGCGCGGCAATCTGATGTATTCGGCCGCGCTGCTGGACAACGACCCGCAGTACACCGGCTACGGCGTGACCGAGCGGTCGCAGTCCTGGCACGCCAACCTGATCTATTCCCCGTTCCCCAAGCTCGACCTGGGTGCAGAACTTACCTGGGGCCGCCGCGATCTCGAAGACGACCGGTCCGGCGACCTCAAGCGCATCCAGACATCCGTGAAGTACAGCTTCTAAAACCCGGAGACCTCCATGGCCACCACTGCTTCTTCGCATTCCTCAGGGGGCACGCTGACCTCCGGCCACAAGCGCGTGATCCTGGCGTCCAGCCTGGGTACCGTGTTCGAGTGGTACGACTTCTTCCTCTATGGCTCGCTGGCGGCGATCATCGCCAAGCAATTCTTTAGCGGCGTCAACGAGACCACGTCCTTCATCTTCGCGTTGCTGGCCTTCGCCGCGGGTTTCTTCGTGCGGCCGTTCGGCGCGGCCTTCTTCGGCAGCCTGGGCGACCGTATCGGCCGCAAGTACACCTTCCTGGTGACGATCCTGATCATGGGCCTGTCCACCTTCCTGGTGGGCGTGTTGCCGTCCTACGCCAGCATCGGCTTTGCCGCGCCGGTGATCCTGATTATCTTGCGCCTGGCCCAGGGTCTGGCCATGGGCGGCGAGTACGGCGGCGCGGCCACCTATGTGGCCGAGCATGCGCCCGCCAACAAGCGCGGGTTCTACACCAGCTTCATCCAGTGCACCGCCACGGTCGGTCTGTTCCTGTCGCTGACCATCATCCTGGCCTGCCGGACCCTGCTGGGCAACGAAACCTTCGAGGCCTGGGGCTGGCGCATCCCGTTCCTGGTGTCGATCATCCTGCTCGGGGTGTCGGTCTGGATCCGCATGCAGCTCAGCGAGTCGCCGCTGTTTCAGCAGATGAAGTCCGAAGGCAAGGGCTCCAAGATGCCGTTCCGCGACAGCCTCAAGGGCGGCAACCTCAAGCTGATGCTGGTGGTGCTGCTGGGCGCCACCGCCGGCCAGGCGGTGATCTGGTATGGCGGGCAGTTCTATGCGCTGTTCTTCCTGACCCAGGCGCTGAAGGTGGATGCCACCACCGGTGCGCTGCTGCTGGCCGGCGCGCTGCTGATCGCCACGCCGTTCTTCCTGTTCTTCGGCTGGCTGTCCGACCGCATCGGCCGCAAGGTCATCGTGCTGGGTGGCTGCCTGCTAGCCGCGGTGCTGTACATGCCGCTGTTCAAGGCCTTGACCCATTACGCCAACCCCGCCATCGAGGAAGCCCGGACCAGCGCCCCGGTGGTCATCCAGGCCGATCCGGAGACCTGCAGCTTCCAGTTCGATCCGGTGGGCAAGAAGTCCTTCACCAGCTCCTGCGACATCGTCGCCACCGCCCTGACCAAGGCCGGCGTGCCGTACTCGGTCAAGGCCGCGCCGCCGGGCACGGTGGCCGCCGTCAACGTGGGCAGCAACCAGATCAACGCCTACGAAGGCGGTGGGCTGTCCAAGGAAGAAAGCAAGGCCAGATCCGATGCGTTCGTCAGCCAGCTCAAAGGCGCCCTGACCTCGGCGGGCTATCCGGAGAAAGCCGATCCGGCGCGGATGAACAAGCCGATGCTGGTGGCGGTGCTGTTCGTCCTGGCTCTGCTGGTGACCATGGTCTATGGCCCCATCGCCGCATGGCTGGTGGAGCTGTTCCCCACCCGCATCCGCTACACCTCCATGTCGCTGCCGTACCACATCGGCAACGGCTGGTTCGGTGGGTTCCTGCCGACGATCTCCTTCGGTTTGGTGGCCGCCACCGGCAACATGTACTACGGCCTGTGGTATCCGATCGGCATCTCGGTCATGACCCTGGTGCTGGGCATGATCTTCCTGCGTGAAACCAAACACGTGGATATCACCAAGTAGACAACTCCCTGGGAGGGGCGCCACGGGCCGGGGCGGAGCACGCCGGCCCACACCGATGCCGGTCCGCGAGGGCCGGCGTCGCTGTGTCCGGGCCCACACGCGTGCTATGGGCTGCCGGGCACCCAGGTGCGTCTCGGTTGCGGGACTGCCCTGATGCACCGGGCGCTGCGTGCCTGGACCACGCAGCGCGCCGCAGTTGGCCCGTCGCCGCGGAGCGCTTGATCGGGCCTGCGCAGGCGTCGGCGTTATCATGGCGCCCATGGCAACCCCCGCATTCCCCAACGCGTCCGGCACCTTGCTGCTGGACGGGCCCGCCGGCGCCCTGGAGGTGGCCGTGGACCTACCCGAGGCCGACGTCCCGGCCGTCCGCGCCATTGCCGTGGTCTGCCACCCCCTGTCCACCGACGGCGGCACCCTGCACAACAAGGTCGTGACGATGGCCGCGCGCGCGCTGCGCGAGCTGGGCATCACGACCGTGCGCTTCAATTTCCGCAGCGTCGGCCAGTCCCAGGGCCAGTTCGACGACGGTGTCGGCGAACAGGAGGACCTGGCCGCGGTGGTCGCCTGGGTCCGCGATCAGCAGCCGGACAAGGTGCTGTGGCTGGCCGGATTCAGTTTTGGCGCGTACGTTTCGCTCAAGGCCAGCGCCGCACTGCAGCCGCAGGTGCTGGTCTCCATCGCGCCGCCGGCGGGACGCTGGGATTTTTCCGGGATCCAGCCGCCGTCGCGCTGGCTGGTGGTGCAGGGCGACGCCGACGAGGTAGTCGATCCGCAGGCCGTCTACGACTGGCTGGAGGAGATCGGCGACCAGGCCCCGCATACGCTGGTGCGCATGCCCGACACCAGTCACTTCTTCCATCGCAAGCTGATCGACCTGCGCGGCGCCATTGAGCACGCGGTCAAGGGCTGGCTGCCGGCGGCGGGCGCGTGAGCGCGCCGCAGGTGGACCTGCTGCCCTCGCAACGGTATGCGCAGGGCGCCAAGGCCGGCCAATGGAGCGATGACCGTGCCCAGCATGCGGCGCTGGCCGAGCTGGACCGCATCCACGCGGCCCTGTGCGAGGAGGAGCAGGACGGCTTTCTGGACCGCCTGTCGGCGCTCTGGAAGAAGCCCGCCCCGGTCAAGGGCTTGTACTTCTGGGGTGGCGTGGGCCGCGGCAAGACCTTCCTGGTCGACCTGTTCTACGACGGCCTGCCGGTGCGCCAGAAGCATCGCACCCACTTCCACCGCTTCATGCGCGACATCCACGAGCGCCTGCGTGAGCACGCTGGGCAGAGCGATCCGCTGGCGCGCATCGCCCAGGAGTGGAAGGACTCGCTGCGGGTGCTGGTGCTGGACGAGTTCTTCGTCACCGACATCGGCGATGCGATGCTGCTCGGGCGCCTGCTGGAGCGCCTGTTCGCCCAGGGCGTGACCCTGGTGACCACCTCCAATACCGCACCGGAGAATCTCTACAAGGACGGCCTGCAGCGCGAGCGTTTCCTGCCGGCCATCGACACCCTGGTCAAGCACTGCAAGGTGCTCTACGCCGAAGGCGAGCAGGACTATCGCCTGCGTGCCCTGACCCGCTCGCCGGTATACCGCGCGCCGCTGGATGCCGGGGCCGAGGCGTGGCTGGCCCAGCGCTGGGAGGAGCTGGCCGGCGCGCCGGCGCAAGGCGGGGAGATCCAGGTCGACGGGCGCGCGATCGCCCTGCGCGGGCGGACCCAGGACCTGGCGTGGTTCGACTTCGCCGAGCTGTGCGAAGGCCCGCGTTCGACCACCGACTACATCGAGCTGGCGCGGGAGTTCCAGACCCTGGTGATCGGCGGCATCCCGACCTTCGACCGGCTCAACGAAGACGCCGCGCGCCGCTTCGTCAACCTGATCGACGAGGTCTACGACCGCCACGTCAAGCTGGTCTGCAGCGCGAACGCCTCGCCCGTGGCGCTGTATTCGGGCACGCGTCTGGCCGGGGCGTTCGAGCGCACGGCTTCGCGCCTGATCGAGATGCAGAGCGCCGAGTATTTGGGGACGCCGCATCGGAGCTGATACGGCGCAGGCTTGCCTGTGCCTGTGCCTGTGCCTGTGCCTCTGAGCCGTTGTTGTCGCTTTGGTTGTTGCATGTGCTCTTCGCTTTCCCTGTCTGAGCCGTAAAGCGAGCCGAGCATCGCAGGAAGACGGGGCCGAAGAGGCGCCCTGTTTGAGCGCAGCGAGTTTGGGCGACGTGCCCTGGCTTCCGAGAAGCAAAGGGGACCGCCGCGTAGCGGCGGCGAGTGTCCGGCGAGTAACGGTTTTGCTTCCTTTTGCCAAGACAAAAGGAAGTCGCGCCTGAAGGGCGTGAAAGCTCTTGATCCTGCTTAAAGCTTTTCACTTTTGAGCAAACCCATTGCTCGGGTGCGCTTGATGAGTGGAGAAAAAGGCATCGCACCTGCGGCGCGACAAGTGCAAGGCTTTCGCGCCCTGCAGGCGCGAGTGACTTTTGTCGCGGCAAAAGTCACCAAAACCGCGACTCGCCGGACGCGCGCCGATGCTGCGCATCGGTGCCCTGCGCTCCTCGCAAAGCAGGGCACGGCGCCCAAACTCGCTGCGCTCAGACAAGGGCGCCTCTTCGGCCCTGCTTCGCTGCGGTGCTCGGCCCGCTTTACGGCTCAGACAGGGGAAGCAAAGCGCAAAAGCAGAAGCTGTCGAGCAACGGCAACGGCAACGGCAACGGCAACGGCAACAGCAACAGCAACAGCAACAGCAACAGCAACAGCAACAGGATTGAGCTACCGGCTTGCTACCACCTTGCCTCGGCACGGCGCAAACAGGTCCCGGGATGGATCGTAGAGCGAGGTCTTCACGTCCAGCAGGCCCAGCACCGAGGGAAACAGGTTGTCGTGGCCGACCCGCTCGCCCGCGCGCTGGCGCAGGCACTGCGTGTCCAGTCCCTCGTCATGGGCGAAACCCTCGCCGAACCACATGATCATCGGGATGTGGGTCTGCTCTTGCGGGGCGATGGCGTAGGGCACGCCGTGCAGGAACAGCCCCTTCTCGCCCAGCGATTCGCCGTGGTCGGACATGTACACCAGCGCGGTGTCCACATCGGTGCGGGCCTTGAGCTGGTCGATCAGGCTGGCCAGGACGTGGTCGGTGTAGCTCAGCGCGTTGTCGTAGGCGTTGACGATGTCCTGCTGGGAGCAGCGACCCAGGTCGGCGTTTTGGCAGGCCGGGGTGAAACGCGCGAACTGAGGCGGATAACGGTCGTAGTAGCTGGGGCCGTGATTGCCTAGCATGTGCAGCACCAGGACCCGGTCGGCGCTGCTGCCCTTGGCCATGGCGAGCGCGCCGTCCAGATCTTTGAGCAGGATGCCGTCCCAGCAGCGCTCGGTGTTGCACAGGTCCGGATCCTTCGCGTTGGTCACCGACTGGGTCGGTAGGCCATCGCACACGCCCTTGCAGCCGGCCTGGTTGTCGCGCCACACCACGCCGATGCCGGCGTGGTCGAGCACGTTGAGCAGCGACTGGTGTTGGCGGATCCGCTTCTCGTCATAGTCGTGGCGGCCCCACGGCGAGAACATGCACGGCACCGAGACTTCGGTGGCGGTCCCGCAGGAGTGGGCATCGGGGAAGTTGATCACGTCGGCCTTGCGAAGCGCTGGCGTGGTGTCGCGCGCATAGCCGTCCAGGCCCCAGTTCTTGGCGCGCGCGGTTTCGCCCACCACGATCACCAGCAGGCGCGGCCGGGCGCCGGCCGGCCGGGCCGCCACCTGGACCGCGTCGGTGCCGATGGGCAGCTTGGGCTGCTTCTCCCCCGGCGGGCCGGCCACGCTGACATTGATCAACGAAATGATCCAGTTGCCCGGCGTGGCCAGATACCGCAGGTCGTGCTGGTTGCGCATCAGCGCCGACAGCGGCTGATAGCCGGCCATGGCCGCCGCGCCGGTGGCGATCAGCGCGCCGGCCAGCAGCGCACTGCGCGCTGCGAGCGCGCGCGGCCACGGGCGCCGCTTCAGGCGCACCCACCACAGCAGCGCCACCGGGATGCCGCCCAGGAGCAGCGGGATCAGCAGCGACCAGGTGATCAGTTCGGAAGACTCGCGCCGGTCGGTGGCCAGCACGTTGCGGATCATGTCCGGATCCAGGTACAGGCCGAACTTGACCATGAAGTGCGAGGCAAATGCAGTGACCAGCAGCACCACCGTCAGCAGCGGCTTGGCCGTCCAGCGGTTGACCACCAGGCCCAGCAGCAGGGCATGCAGGGCGACCAGCAGCACCAACAGGGCCAGGGCCATCCCCCACTGCCGATCCAGCGAGCTGATCGCCGCCGACCAGAAGCGAGCGTTGCTGAACACCGCGAAGTACAGGCTGGTCACCAGTACCAGCGTCTCGCTGGACACCGCGGGCCAACCGTCCTGCCAGAAGCGGGTGCCTTTCACAGCGGCGGCGGGCGGATGGGTGGCGGTGGAGCGGGAGCTCATGTACGCGTGTTCCAGGAGGGCAGCATGAAGCGCTGCACGAGCCGTGCCATACACCAGCAGGTGGTGGCCGCGGCGATGTCATGGGAGAGGAAATGCGCGCCGCGCAGCTGCTGGCCGATCCCGAAGGCCAGGCCGATCATCGCGCCGATGGCCAGCCCGAACCAGCCCAGCCGAGGCCGGACCGCGCCCAGGCCGAAGAACAGCGCCAGCCAGCCGTAGCCGGCGCTCGCATGGCCGGCCGGGAAGCAACGGCCGGGTCCATAGGCGGCCGGACGCGCCTGCAACAGCTCGATGTAGGGGTGGGCGCCGCCGTAGCGGGCCAGGTCCCAGGGGCAGTCCACCAGCGTCCAGCCCTTCATCCAGGACACCAGCAAGGGCCCGGCTACCGTGGCGACCAGCAGGTAGTTCAGCGGTTTGCCCCAGGTCCGGGCGGCAGGCTTGCGGACCAGATAGATCCGGACCGCCGCCAGCGCCAGCCAGGCCACCACGTCCAGCCGCTTGCCCCACTGGTGGACCAGCGTTTCGGTCGCCCAGGCGTGCTCCAGCGCCCACCGCCCGCCCTCCCAGGCGTAGAGGTGATCAGCCAGCCACAGATCCCCGCCAGCGCTCTGCAACAGCGCAATGGCCACGGCTGCCGCACACAGCGGGCCCCACAGCAGGAGATCGGGATGGAGACGTGGAACGCTGGACGCACGCGCCCGGACCAGAACGGTATTGGACATGGCAAGGCAGACGGCTCACCGGAAACGCCACCATGCTGGACATTCCGCTGTCGGAGCACCGTCGGAGCGACGTTGGCCGCGCTTAACCAATCAAGTCACGTGTGGCTATGGGAACATGGGCGCCGGCGCCGGTTCCCACGGGATTCCGACAGCCCGCGCGTGCAAAATCCGCCTCGCGTGGGCTGCCCGCGCCGCCACCTGTGCAGGAGGATGCGGCCATGCGGCTGCTGGTCATCGAAGACAATCGCAATCTCGTCGCCAACCTGTTCGACTATTTCGAACCGCGTGGGCATGCCCTGGATGCCGCCCCGGATGGGGTGACCGGCCTGCATCTGGCCACCACGCAGACCTTCGATGCGGTGGTCCTGGACTGGATGCTGCCGCGCATGGATGGCCGCGAGGTGCTGCATCGTTTGCGCGCCGAGCACGCCAGTGACGTGCCGGTGATCATGCTGACCGCGCGCGACGAGCTGCCCGACAAGATCGACGGGTTCCGCACCGGGGCCGATGACTACCTGACCAAGCCGTTCGCCATGCAGGAGCTGGAGGTGCGCCTGGAGGCGCTGCTGGCCCGGGCCAAGGGGCGCAACCGGCGCCGGGTCCTGCAGGTCGGTGACCTGACCCTGGATCTGGCCACCCTGGAAGCCCATCGCGCCGGCCGCGCGCTGCATCTGTATCCGGCCTGCCGCAAGGTCCTGGAAGTGTTGATGCAGGCCAGTCCGGCAGCGGTGACCCGGCAGCGCCTGGAATATGCGCTGTGGGGCGAGGAGCCGCCGGACGGGGACATGCTGCGCTCGCATATCTACGAGCTGCGGCGCAGCGTGGATGGTCCGTTCGACACCAAGCTGATCCAGACCCTGCCGCGGGTGGGCTATCGCATCGATGCGGGAACGGCGCCGGCCGATGGCGCGTAGAAGCTCGCTGCGCGCGCGCCTGCTGCGCTGGGCCCTGCTCTACCTGGTGGTGGTGACCGCGGCGGTGGTCATGGGCGGGGAGGTGGTTAACGAACACGCCGAGCGTCAGGTCTGGCGCTCGCTGATGCGTTCGGACATGCAGCACTTCGTGGACCGCAGGACCGCCGACCCGCGCTACAACTGGATCGACGACCCGGCCGAGCGCATGTACTTCCTGCAGACCGATCCCGACGTGCCGACCGATCTGGCCAGGCTCAGTCCAGGCCTGCACGACGACTTCGAGATCGGCGGGGTCGAACACGTGGTGCTGGTTCAGGACACCTCCCTGGGGCGCTTGGCCCTGGCCCTGGATCTGACCCGCTTCGAGGGGGTGGAAGGCTCGGTAACCGCGGTCACCATCGGTACCGCGGCGGCGGCCATCACCGTCTTCGGCCTGGTCATGGCCTGGGGCCTGGGCCGCGCGGTCCGACCATTGAGCGCGCTGGCCGGCGAGATCGTTCGGCTGCGGCCGGATGAGGGGACCGCGCGCATCGCCGTGGCCGACGACGCCAGCGAGGAACTTCGTGTGATCGGCGATGCCTTCAACGACTACCTGGAGCGCAACGCCCGCTTCGTCGAGCGCGAGCGCGCTTTCATCGACAGCGCCAGCCATGAACTGCGCACGCCGGTGGCGGTGATCGCCGGTGCCAACGAGTTGGCCCTGGAGCAGCCGGACCTGCCGCCCGCCGCCCGCCAGCCGCTGTTGCGGGTGCGCCGCACCGCACGCAATGTCGAGCAGTTGATCTCCCTGCTGCTGGTCCTGGCCAAGGATCCCTCGCGCCTGAACCGCAGCGCCGACGTGGTCGCGCTGGAGGACCTGCTGCCTGAGGTCGTGGCCGACCATCAGCACCTGACCGAGGGGCGTGACCTGGAGCTGGTCGTCGCGCCCCTGCAGCCCTGCGCGATCCGCGCGCCGCTGGCCATCGTCCAGGCCGCGGTCGGCAACCTGCTGCGCAACGCCGTGGAAAACAGCGACCGCGGCCGGATCGAGGTGGGCCTGGAGCCCGAGGCCACCGTCGTCATTCGCGACCCCGGGCACGGTATGTCGCCGGAAGAGATCAGCGCGGTCTATGGCCGGCTGGCGCGTGGCGGGGGCGGGCGAGACGGGGGCGGCATCGGCCTGGACCTGATCGCCCGGCTGAGCGAGCACCTGGGCTGGCGCATGCAGATCGAGTCCGATCCGGGGCGTGGCACCGTGGCGCGGTTGAGCTTCGCTCCGGCGCAGGTGGGCTGAATACCGCCTGCGATGCGGGTGTCGCCGCATGCGTTGCCGCTGCGCGGCGGTTGATGGCGTTGCCCTGTCCGGTCCGGCCAGCGTGATCGCGCCTTGCAGGATGACGGTGCTCCGCTCCGCGCCTTGCCGCGCCCGACGCTCCAGGCCATACAGCAAACCCTCAGAAAGCGGCGCGCACGGGCCTTGGCGTCGGTAACCGCCGACACGCAGGCGCGACCGCGCCTGCCCGACCCGTTCGCCAGGCGAGCCGGACGGCGCAGGCGTTCTTCAGTCCACGTCGATGCATCGCGATGCGGGCATGGCGGCCCGAGTGTCGCGTGCGTGCGCTGACAGCGGCAACGTACACTGGCCCGCCTTGCCGGGAGGTGCCACGGCGGCCCGGCGGCCATCAGGAAGAGAGACCATGATTTCAGGCTGGGTCCTGCTGGGGATCTCCGTCGGCTATGCCGCAGTGTTGTTCGGCGTGGCCTGGCTGGGTGATCGCTACCCGCTCTATCCCAACCGCAGCTGGCTGCGTCCGATCATCTACTCGGCCGCGCTGGCGGTGTACTGCTCGTCGTGGACCTTCTACGGCGCGGTGGGCACGGCCGAGCGCCATGGCTTGAGCTACCTGCCGATCTACCTGGGCCCGTTGCTGCTGATGCTGTTCGGCTGGCGCATCATCGAGCGCCTGGCGCTGGTGGCGCGTAGCCACAACATCGTCTCCATCGCCGACTTCATCTCCTCGCGCTACGGCCGCTCGCGCCGGCTGGCCGCGCTAGTCACCCTGATCGCGCTGTTCGGCGTCATTCCCTACCTGGCGCTGCAGTACAAGGCGGTGGCCATGAGCCTGGGCGTGCTGACCGGGTACAACCCGGAGGCCACCGGCTTCTTCCACGATCCGGCCCTGTACGTGGCCCTGCTGATGGCGCTGTTCGCCGCGCTGTTCGGGACCCGCCAGGTCGATGCCACCGAGCACCATCACGGCATGATGGCCGCGCTGGCCTTCGAGTCGGTGGTCAAGCTGGTGGCCCTGGTCGCGGTGGGCTTCGTGTCCTGGCGTTGGCTGGGCGCGCGCGAGCATCCGCTGGGGGAGGCCGCGCGCACGCTATTCGAAAATCAGCCGCCGGTGGGCTTCTTCACCCAGACCCTGCTGGGCTTTCTGGCCATCCTGTGTCTGCCGCGCCAGTTCCAGGTGGCGGTGGTCGAGTGCTGCGACGTGGGCGACGTGCGCCGCGCGCGCTGGATGTTCGCCGGCTACCTGGTGATCATCTCGCTGATGGTGGTGCCCATTGCCACCGCCGGCGTGGAGCTGTTTGGCGGTCGCGGCGCGCAGGCCGGGGATACCTACGTGCTGGCCCTGCCAATGGCCATGGGCCACGACAAGCTGGCGATGGCCGCGTACATCGGCGGCTTCTCTGCGGCAACCGGCATGGTGATCGTGGCCAGCATCGCCCTGGCCACGATGATCAGCAACGACCTGGTCATGCCGATCCTGCTGCGCCGCGGCTGGGGCGAGCGCCACGACGCCGCCGACATGGCCACCCGCGTGCTGTGGATCCGCCGCGCCGTCATCGTGCTGCTGGCCCTGGGCGCCTACGCCTACCACCGCGGCAGCAATGGCGACAGCACGCTGGCCAGCTACGGCCTGATCGCCTTCGCGGCGGTGGCGCAGTTCGCGCCTGCGCTGATCGGCGGCCTGTACTGGCGGGGCGCCAGCCGCCACGGCGTGGAGTTGGGCATGGCGGTGGGCTTTGCGGTGTGGGGTTACACGCTGCTGCTGCCGACCCTGTCGGCCTCGGGCTGGCTGGGGCCGGAATGGTTGCGCACCGGGCCGTTCGACATCAGCTGGCTGCGCCCGCAGCAGCTGTTCCACCTGTCCGGCTGGGATCCGCTGACCCACGGCACGTTCTGGTCCCTGCTGCTCAATGCGGCCACGATGATGATCGTCTCGGCGCGTTGGCGACCCAGCCTGGACGAGCGCCTGCGCATCGTGCCGTTCCTGGATCCGTATGCGCAGCGGCGCGCGCTGATCGCCAGCGAGTGGCCGGGCAACGTGCGGGTGGCCGACCTGATGTCCCTGGCCCAGCGCGTGGTTGGCGAACGCCATGCCAGCCGCGCCTTCACCGAGCAGGCCGAGGAGCTGGGCCGCGAGCTCAAGCTCGATGCCAACGCCGACCGTGCCTGGGTGCAGTTCACCGAGCGGCTGCTGGCCTCGGCCATCGGCGCGGCCTCGGCGCGGCTGGTGCTGACCAGCGTGCTGCGCGGCTCGGGCATGGAACTGGGCGAGGTGGTCGCGGTGTTGGACGAGGCCGGGCAGGAGCTGCGCTTCAACCGCGAGATCCTCTCCTCCACGCTGGAGAACATCAGCTCCGGGGTCAGCGTGGTCGACCACGAGATGCGCCTGGTGGCCTGGAACCGTCGCTACCAGACCATGTTCGGCTACCCCGAGGGCATGCTCTACGTCGGCCGCCCCGTGGCCGATTTGATCCGCTACAACGCGGAAAAGGGCGAGCTGGGCGACGGCGATGTGGAGGAGCAGGTCAGCAAGCGCATCGGCTACATGCGCGCGGGCAGCCCGCATGTGTTCGAGCGCGTGCGCAGCGATGGCCAGGTGATCGAGATGCGCGGGCAACCGTTGCCCGGCGGCGGCTACGTGACCAGCTACAACGACGTCACCGAATTCAAGCGCGTCGAACAGGCGCTGTTGCGCGTCAACGAAACCCTGGAGCAGCGCGTGGCCGAGCGTAGCCAGGAGGCAGAGGCCGCGCAGCAGTCCAAGACCCGCTTCCTGGCGGCCATCAGCCACGACGTGCTGCAGCCCCTCAACGCCGCGCGGTTGTTCACCTCGGCCCTGCGCGAGAGTGGCGGGGATCCCGCCGAGCAGGTACGCCTGGCCGAGCGCGTGGACGCCTCGCTGCGCGCGGCCGAGGAACTGCTGGACGGCTTGCTGGATGTCTCGCGCATGGACGCCAATCGCCTGCGCACCGAACTGACCGACTTCGACGCGGCCGAGTTGCTGCGCGAACTGGCCGCCCAGTACGCGCCTGTCGCCGGCAACCGCGGCCTGCAGCTGCGCGTGCATACCCGCGCCAGCGCGCCGGTGCGCAGCGACCGCCGCCTGTTGCGCCGCGTGTTGCAGAACTTCATCGCCAATGCGCTGCGCTACACGCGCTCGGGACGCATCGTGCTGGGCATGCGCGGCCGCGGCGCGCTGCTGGAACTGCAGGTGTGGGACACCGGCCCGGGCATCCCGCCCCAGCACATGCGTCAGATCTTCGATGAGTTCCAGCGCTACCAGCAGCCCTTCGACTGGGGCGAGCAGGGCCTGGGGCTGGGCCTGTCGATCTGCCAGCGCATCTCCCGCGTGCTCGATGCGCCGCTGGATGCGCGTAGCAACGTCGGCATGGGCAGCATGTTCTCCATCACCGTGCCGCGCGCGGCCGCCGTCAGCGCCCCGGCCGTGCGCCAGCGGCGCCCACCGGCCAGCGATTCACTCACTGGCCTGAAGGTGCTGTGCGTGGACAACGACCAGGAGATCCTGGACGGCATGCGCGTGCTGCTGGGCCGCTGGGGCGTGGAGGTGGTCAGTGCCAGCACGGTGGACGCCGCGCTCGAGCGCGTGGTCGCCGACGCGCCGGCGGTGATGCTGGTCGACTACCACCTGCACGATCGCTTGGAAGGCCTGGATACGCTCGATGCGCTGCGCGCCGCCAGTCCGAAGCCCATTGCCGGGGCCTTGCTCACCGCCGATGGCCGCGATGAGCTCAAGGTCGAGGCGCGCGAGCGCGGCTACCGGCTGCTGACCAAGCCGGTCAAGCCGGCCTCGCTGCGCTCGTTCCTGGCCGCCCACAGCGAGCGTCGGCACGCCTGATTGAACGCAAGCCCCCATCCGATCGGTGCCTGACAGCGCCGACATCGGCCTTCGGGCTAGGCTCAGGCGCCTCCCTCACCACACGTTCCTCGCGCATGTCCTCGACCGCCTCGGAGCAGACGCTGGGCGACCAGCTGCAGCACGCCATCGATCGCCTCCCGCCGGACCAGCTCAGCCTGGATGCGCTGCTGGAGCAGTTCGGCCCACAAGGCCTGTTGATGCTGACCGCGCTGCTGACCCTGGTGTTCCTGATCCCGGTGTCCATCCCCGGGGTGAGCACGGTGTTCGGCGCGGGCATCCTGCTGGTGGGCGTCTCGCGGCTCTTGCGCCGCCCACCGTGGCTGCCGGCCCGCCTGCGCCAGCGTCAGCTGCCGGCAGACCGGCTACGGGCTGCACTGACGCGCGGCCTGACCTGGGTCGGCCGCCTGCAGAAGATCAGCCGCCCGCATCGCCTGCCCGGGCTGGTCGATCCACGCCCGGCGCAGATGCTCAACGATGCCGGACTGGTCCTGGGCGCCGTGCTGTTGATGGCCCCGTTCGGCTTCGTGCCCTTCAGCAACACCCTGCCCGCCATCGCGCTGCTGCTGCTTGCCATCGGCCTGATGCAGCGCGACGGCGTGGCGGTGCTGCTCGGCCACCTGATGAACCTGGCCAGCATCGTGTACTTCGGCGTGCTGATCGGCGGCGGCGGGCTCGCGATTCGGGAGATGTGGGGGCGGGTGATGGGGTGAGGGCGCTGCTTGTCGACACGTCGTAACAGGGAAGCTATGCCTTAAGCCGCTCCTCTTCTTGTGAAGTCAACTAGATTGGTTGGCAAGTCCTTCGCAGATATCCACATTAGATAAACGCCCCGCATCCCATAGACTTAAGCGACACAGCGCTGAGTTGGCGCACGGGACAACAGGGGAACAGGGATGCCAATTACAAGCGCTAAGGTGAAGGGATACAGCTGTTTCACAGGAGACTGGTGCGGGTTCGACAAGTTCGTTCCGATAACGGTGATCATCGGAAGGAACAATACCGGCAAGTCTCAGCTGCTAAATCTGGTAAGGAACATGTGCGAGGGCAGCCACTCTCGCCAGGCCCGCGAGGGTTCCTTCTTGCTTGAGGGAATCATCACCGAAGACGATTTGCGCCCATTCTTCCCGCGCCACCACAGTGGCGGAGCTATGAATGGTGATCACTGGAGTGACAACGGACTATTTTTTGTCGACACACCTGTTAAATGGTCGAAGGACTCAGAGGTTGAGATTCTAGAGACACAGCCACGTAGCACAAATGTTTATGGTAACCGTGTGAGCTATCACCCAGGTCAGGGCGCATTGCACGGGCTTAAGCAGGCACTTTCGCGGATCGCCACCCCATTCGACAGCAAAAGATTTCTTCATCTGATGGCAGATCGCGACATTCGCCCGGAGATTGCGGAATCCAGCCTTAAGCTCTGGCCTGACGGTCGCGGGGCGACCAATATCATTCGCGACCACTTGATCAACGCCGGGAAGATCTCGGTTAGCCGCCCGATCATTCAAAATGAGCTTCGCAAAGCCCTGAGCCAGATCTTCGGACCTGATGGGGAGTTCTTGCAGATCTTCATCCAGCAGCACGACCAAGACTCGGGAGCTGCTTCGGCTGGGCAGTGGGAAGTATTTTTAGAGGAGCAGCGCAAAGGATTGATCCCGCTCACCAACTCAGGCAGCGGGCTGAAGACCGTGATCCTGGTGCTCCTGAATCTCTTGTTGATTCCAAAGATCGAGAACCGTTCGCCGTCGGATTACGTCTTTGCCTTCGAGGAACTAGAGAACAATCTCCATCCCTCACTTCTTAGACGACTCCTCAAGTTTATCGATGCTTTCACGCAAGAGCATCAATGCTTCGTGTTCTTCACAACCCACTCTAGCGCCACGTTAGACCTATTTAGCCGCGCCGAGCACGCCCAGTTCGTCCGGATCTCCCATGATGGGGAGAGCGCAAGCACTCAAACCATCGACAAGTTCTTCGATCGAGCTCACGTGCTAGGAGAGCTTGGCGCGAAGGCCTCTGACATCCTTCAGGCCAATGGCATTATCTGGGTGGAGGGTCCATCAGATGCGATCTATATAAACCACTGGATCGAGATTTTTTCTGGCGGAGAGCTGCTTGAAGGCCGCGATTACGCCTGCGCGTTCTATGGCGGCTCATTGCTCGCCAGGACGACACTCGCGGCCCCCGGGGCTGAAGAAGATGGCTTGATCAACCTAATTCCACTCAATCGGAACGTCGCATTGATCTGCGATAGCGATCGGTCATCTAGTGCTGCGCGCCTCAAACCCCGTGTGAGAAAGGCCCAGCACGCAGTTAAGAATATACCTAACGCTGCGATTTGGATCACGGCGGGCAAGGAGATCGAAAGCTATTTGCCTGGAGCCGTTCTTTCAGCTGCACTCGGTAAGCCTAGCGCTGCCGATCCTGATCAATATGCCCTGTTCTTCCCCAGTACCAAGAAGGCGGCTAAGGGAAAGTCATATCTGGAAAGTGAGCTTGGGCTTCAGGCGGTAGATAAAGTTGAGCTGGCTATCGCAGCGCGCCCTCATATGACCAAAGAGGTGATGGAAAATCGTTTGGATTGGGGCAATCAGATGATTGTCCTCACAAATGCCATTCGGAAGTGGAATGAGTGAAAGCGATGACCTGGCAGCACGTGTGAGAGTTCGATCTAGTCCGAATGTGCGGCAGTTGATAGAAAATACATGTTTCTGCTTGTGTGCGAAGCGGGCGCATCTAGCCAACTCTTCGTCGCTTGCTCTTAATGCCACTTTATAGGGCTGGAGGCGATTCGCGATGAGCGCCCAGGATCCTGAATTTTCGAAGGATGCTAGGAACGCAAAGGTTTGCCTGGGGGGGCGGGTCAATCCCGCGCTGCAAAGGTGGCCTAGATAGCGTTGGATATCATGCTGTTTGAGCCATTCTCGGCGGTTGTGCAGAGCCTTAGCTCTAGCAACATCACTGCGCCAACACTAACGCCGCAATCCCCTCCGCCTGCCCCCGCAGCTCCGGGATCGCCAGCGATTCCCATAGAGTGCCGATGCGCAGGCTGCCCAGGGCGAACAGCCCGCGCTGTGCGTGGCCGTTGGCGTCGCGCAGACGGCCGTCGGGGGCGGTGTCCAGGCCGATACCGTGGGGGCCGGGGCGGGCGAGGCCGCGGCCGATCAGTTCGGTCAACAATGGGTTGCTCATGGCCTGGATGCGCAGCTCCACACCGGTGGCGTTGATGACGTGTTCTACGTCCAGCGCGAGTACCTGTCCGACGCGGCCCTGTCCCCGCAGCTGCACGCAGCGCTCGCCGGCGATGGCCGTTGCCAGGCGCGCGCGATGGCCCTGCAGTTGGCCGCGTGCCATCGCGGCCATCAGCTGCTGGTGGATGGCCGGGGCGATACGATGACGATGCACGTCCCACAGGCGCACGACATGGCGCAGGAAGCGGCGCTGGTCGTCGGCCGACAGCGTGGTCCACAGACGCTGCACGTGTGGGCGCAGGGCATCGATCACCGACTGCCACGGTACGCTGCGAGCCTGGGCATCGGCGACCTCCTGCCGGAGCGCGCGCATGCGCGCCCGCAGTGGCAGCGCGGCGAAGACGTCGATGTCCAGTGCATGGGCGGGCTGTCCGTCCACGTGCGGCAGCGGCATCAGCCCATGGCGCGAGACCACGTGCAACGGCCCGGCGTGACCAGCGCTGAGCAGGGCCATGGCGGCATCGACCATGCTCAGGCCGGAACCAACGATGCACACCCGCGCTTCGGGCGCGATGCGTTCGATTGCGGGGATGTCCCAAGCTTCGACCCGCCGCCCGGCCGGTAGCGATGACGCGCCGCGCGCCGGCAGCGGACGCGGCGCATTGCCGGTCGCCAGCACCACGGCCGCAGCCTGCAGTGTGGTGCCGTCGGCCAAAGCGAGCACAAAGCCGTCGTCGGCCTGCTCCAGCCCGAGCGCACGCACGCGCAGGTGGATCAGCGTGGCCTGGCTCGCTTGCTGCGCCTGGGCCAGACGCGCGGCCAGATACGCGGCGAAGCGCCGACGCGGCTGGAAGCTGGCCGCCAGCGCCTCGCGCGGGGTTTCGGCCATGTCGTGCTGCAGCCAGTCCACGAAGTCGCCCGGCACCGCGTTGAAGGCGCTCATGCCGCCGGCGCGGACATTGAGCACATGCTCGGCGTGCTCGGTAGCGTGTGCGCCACCGCGCCCCAGGCCAGGGCGGGGTTCGAGGATGGCGATGCGCAGCGGACCGTTGGCCTGGCGCAGCACGTGGAGCGCGGTCAGCGTGCCGGCAGCGCCACCACCGATGATGGCAATGTCCTGTGGGGGCAGGGAAGGCATGGGAGGTCCTAGGCGGCCTGGGTGAGGCCGGAGGCAGGGCGCGGACAGGTGTTCTCAAAGGTCTCGACCAGGAAGTCGATGAAGCTGCGCACCTTGGGTGCCAGGTGACTGCGGCTGGCGTAGACCGCGTAGATGCGCACGGCGGGCACCTGGTACTGCGGCAGCAGGCGCACCAAGCGGCCATCGGCCACCGCCTCGCCGACGATGAAGTCCGGCTGCAGGGTGATGCCCATTCCCGCGATCGCCGCTTCGCGCAGCAGGTCGCCATTGTTGGCGCGCATGGACTCGCGCACGCGGACGCTCTCCTCGCCGTCGGGTCCATGTAGGCGCCATTCGTCGCCGCCGGTCCAGTAGCGGTAGCCCAGCACCTGGTGGCTGGCCAGCTCAGACAGGCGTTGCGGCGTCCCGGCCTGGCGCAGGTACGCCGGCGCGGCGCACAGCATGATCTGCGCCTCGGCCAGCGGCCGGGCAATCAGCGAGGGCGCGGGCTCGCGGGTGATGCGGATCGCCACGTCGTAGCCTTCCTCGACCAGGTCCACCAGGCGGTCGGACAGATCCACATCCACGACCACCTGCGGATGCAGGCGCGAGAACCGGGTGACCAGGTCACCCAGGCGGGCGATGCCGAAACTCACCGGGGCGTTGACCCGCAGCGTGCCCGAGGGTTCCAGGGTCTGGGCGGTGAGCGCCGCCTCGGTGGCTTCGAACTCGGCCAGCAGCTTGAGGCAGCGCTCGTGGTAGGTGGCCCCGGCGCTGGTCAGGCTGACATGGCGGGTGGTGCGGTTGAGCAGGCGCGTGCCCAGGCGCTGCTCCAGCCAGGCGACGTGGCGGGTGACGCTGGGGGTGGACATGTCCAGGGCGTCGGCCGCGGCGGAAAACCCGCTGCGCTCGACCACCGTGGCGAAGACCCGCATGGCCTCAAGCGTGTCCATTGTTTCTGCCTCCGCAACAAATTCTGGCTTCGCGCGCAGTTTATCCCTTGGGTTGGCGGGAATACGCTGCAGCACTTTCTTCGTGCTGGAACAGACCCTGCCATGAACGCATCCGCCCGCCTGCCCTCGCTGTATATCTCGCACGGCTCGCCGATGACCGCGCTCGACCCCGGGCAGGTGGGCCAGCGCCTGGCCGAACTGGCCCGCGACCTGCCCCGGCCCAAGGCGGTGGTGATCGCCTCGGCGCACTGGCTGGCCCGCGCGCCGCTGGTGGGCAGCGCGGCCACGCCGGAGACCATTCATGACTTTGGCGGGTTCCCGCAGGCGCTGTTCGACATCCAGTATCCGGCGCCGGGCGCACCGGAGGTGGCGCTGCGCGTGGCCCAACTGCTGGACGCGGCCGGGCTGCAGCCGCACATCGATCCGCGGCGCGGCCTGGACCACGGCATGTGGGTGCCACTGCGCCTGCTCTACCCGGACGCCGACGTGCCGGTGGTGCCGCTGTCGATCCAGCCCCTGGCTGGCCCGGCACACCAGCTGGCCGTGGGCCGCGCACTGGCACCGCTGCGCGAGGAGGGCGTGCTGGTGATCGGCTCGGGGAGCATCACCCACAACCTGCATGATCTGCGCAATTACGGCGAAGGCCGACAGGCGCCTTACGTGCGGCCGTACATCGATTGGGTCGAGCGCACGCTGGCAGCCGGCGATGTCGATGCACTGTTGGACTATCGGCGGCGTGCGCCGGGGGCCGAGCAGGCCCATCCCACCGACGAGCACTGGCAGCCGATCTATGTGGCGATGGGCGCGGCGGGCGACACGTTTCGCGCCACGCGCATCGATGCGGGTATCGATATGGGCTTTCTGGCGATGGACATCTACCGCTTCGACGATGCCCAGCCGGACTGGGCGGCGGCCTGAGCACGCTGCAGTGATCCGGGCGCTGCATGCGACCGCCATGCGACCTCCCGCACGCGCGTGGGTCGCATGACGCGGCTGGGCTTGCTGGCGTGGGGTGCGGTGCGCCTGGCGACTGCCAGCACGTCGGCTTAGATAAACGAATCGGCCAGCCGTGCGATGCCTTCGCGGCTGCGCTTCCAGGCCGGTCGCTGGTTCCAACGTTCCAGCGTCAGCACCTCCGCTTCGGCCAGGTACTCGGCTTCGATCCTGCGCATGCTGGCCACCACGCCAGCGTCGTAGCAGAGCATGCCCACCTCGGCGTTGAGGGCGAAGGAGCGGATGTCCAGGTTCATCGAGCCGACCAGCGCCATGTCCTCATCCACGCTCAGGTGCTTGGCGTGCAGGAAGTGCGGGCGGTAGTGGGCGATCTTGACGCCCGATTCGAGCAGCTCGCCGTAGTAGGACTCCTGCGCCCAGGCGGTCAGGCGCTGGTTGTTGCTGGCTGACAGGATCAGCTGCACGTCCACGCCGGAGAGCGCGGCGATGCGCAGCGCGCTCAGGGTGCCGTCGTCGGGCACGAAGTACGGCGTGGTCAGCACCAGTTTGCGCTGGGCCAGGTGGATCAATGCGCACACCACGTCGCGCGCATTGGAGAACGGATAGGCCGGCCCGCTGGGCAGCAGTTGCGCGGCCACGTTGGACTCGCGCACCGGCGTGGTCACGATCACGTCCAGGCGCTCGCCGGTCTCCAGGTACCAGTCGCTGGCGAAGATGGCCTCCAGGTGCGAGACCGCCGGGCCCTCCACGCGCGCGACCAGTTCGCGGTTGGGGTGGCCGCGCACGAAGGCGCCCGGATCGGCCAGGTTCTGCGAGCCGATGTAGCCGGCGCGGTTGTCGATCACCGCCACCTTGCGGTGGTTGCGCAGGTCGATGCGCCCGCTGCGCCGCCAGCGCAGGCCGCCGGGCAGCAGTTCCTGCACCCGCACCCCGCCGGCGCGCAGGCGCGTGGCGTAGGCGCGCATGCCACGCTTGGCGCCCACCGCGTCGAGCATCAGCCGGCATTCCACGCCGCGCGCGGACGCCTGCAGCAGGGCATGGCAGACCATATCCCCGACCCGGTCGTCGAACATCAGGTAATACAGCAGGTGCACGCGGTCCTGCGCGGTGGCGATGTCCTCCAGCAGGGCGCGCAGGGAGGCCTCGTAATCGTCCAGCAGGGTCACCGCGTTGCCGTGGGTGGGCATGAAATCGCCCAGGCGCTCGACCAACGGGACCATCTCGGTATCGGCGCCGTCGCCGGCCGGGTGCCAGCGCAGCTCGCCCAGGGGCTTTTGTTCCTCACGGATCAGCTGCGAGGCCTCGGCCTGGCGCCGGATGCGTTCGCGCGACAGCCACGGGTGGCCGAACAGCAGGTAGAGCGGCAACCCGGCCAGGGGGACGAAGAACACCAGCAGCAGCCAGCTGCGCGCTGCCGCCGGCGTGGTCCGGGAGGGAATCCACGCCAGCGCAGCCAGGCGGATCACCCAGTCCAGGATCAGCAGCCAGCTGCCGATGGAGGACGGCTCGGTCATCGAAGTCTCGGTGATCGGGTCAAGGTCCGGATTGTGACAAGGCTTTCGTCGATCGGATAGCGGAGCCTTGCCGTCATGCGCTTACTTGACGCGGCGGTCATGCGGATCAGGCCGGAAGGCCTTGGAATCGCCACGAAAAAGCCCGCCTTGCGGCGGGCCTTTTCTTGAGGCGCTGGATCCCCGCTTTCGCGAGAATGACGCCATGGCAAGGGCGGGTGCCAGCACCCGCGCCGTTGCGTCACTTGATCTTGCCTTCCTTGTAGATCACGTGCTTGCGCACGACCGGGTCGTACTTGCTCATTTCCATCTTGCCCGGGGTGTTCTTCTTGTTCTTGTCGGTCGTGTAGAAGTGACCGGTGCCTGCCGAAGAAATCAGGCGGATCTTGTCGCGCTTGCCTGCCATGATGATTCTCCTTAGATCTTCTCGCCGCGCGCACGCAGCTCAGCCAGAACGGAGTCGATCCCGTTCTTGTCGATGGTGCGCAGGGAGTGCGCGGAAACCTTCAGCTTGACCCAGCGGTTCTCGCTGGCGACCCAGAAGCGACGCTCGTGCAGGTTGGGCAGGAAACGGCGGCGGGTCTTGTTGTTGGCGTGCGAGACGTTGTTACCGGTCATCACTCGCTTGCCGGACACTTGGCATACGCGGGACATCTGTGCACCTCGATGAAATTGAATCGCCCATAGCCTGGGAGATGGCGGCCCCGGCCAATGCCGCGGAACGCGTCAAAGGCCATGCGATACGGGAATGATCCGCTGCCGGGCGGGCCGGAAATCGCGCTTCCTGACCCTGATCCGGCGGGAGCCGGACGCAGCGAGCCGCGCATTATGTGGATAAATTCGCCGGCGCGCAAGCGCCTGCCGGGCGCTCAGCTTTGTGCCGGACGGTGCGCTTCGGCGCTCACGCAGTTGCCAGGGCATGCGTCCAGGCGCTGCAGGGGACCATCCGGGCCCTTGGCCGGCATGGGCAGGACGCGTTCGGTCGCGCGGTCCAGGGGTGCGGCGTCCCCGGCGGTGAGGCGCGCGTCCTGGATATCCGAGACACCCGCCGTGCCAGCGGTTCCGCCAGCATCGCTGAGCAGGGTCCCGATTCCGAGACCCAGGCCGAAAAACAGCGTGGAGCTCATCAAACGCATCATGGCGCGCATCCAGCAGCCGGTGGACGGCCAGCATCCCGCCGGCGGCGTGCCCGATGCGTGACGGCAGGGCTGAACAGGGGCGGCGGCGAATGCGACTTCCGCGAAGGGGCCATGCGCTTGGCCCCCCGGGGCGGCGGACAAGATCGAGCTGGCTTCCTAGGGGCGTGGTTGGTGTCGTCCGGAGGTGCAATGCGGCTTCGGGAGGTGCTTTGCATTCCTTCCGAACCAAGTGCTGGCTCTTCGACCAGTGGTTCAATGAAGCGCTGCGTTACCTCGACTCACTCGCTACGGCAGCTGTTCAACGCCATGCGGCAGGATTTGTGACGCAACCCGCTCTTTGGAATATGCAAGGGTCGTCTCGGACAATCTAAGTGCCGTTTCGAGGCTTTTTCCTACATTTTGCCCGGGGCATCTCCGTTAAGATGATGTTAGGGGACTGGTGCGGAGCACCGGTTGAAGTAGTTCAAGACGAGCTAGGCGGTACGTTGTGGTGGATACAGGGGATGTAGGACCGGCGCGCTTGCGTGCCGTGTGGTGTGCGGCGCTGCTTGCGGTTTCGACTGGGCAAGCACTGGCACAGCAGGCGAATGATCCAGCTGCGCAGGAGATCCTTCGGCAGCAGGAGCGCGAGCGACAGCTTCGTGAGCAGCAGGAGTCACGTCCGGACGTGCGCCTTGAGCGCCCAGCGGACGATGGCGTCGAACGGCTGCCTGCTGACGAGACGCCGTGCTTCCCGATCGCGCGCATCGCGCTGAGCGGCGCGCAAGCCGATGACTTTCGCTGGTCGCTGAAGGCGGCCGATCCGAAGGCCGATCCGGCCACCGGGCGCTGCCTGGGGACTGCCGGCATCAATCTGGTCATGAAGCGCGTGCAGAACGCGCTGATCGAGCGGGGCTATGTCACCAGTCGCGTGCTGGCCGCTCCGCAGGACCTCAAGCAGGGGACCTTGACGCTCACGTTGGTGCCGGGGCGCGTCCATGCGACCCGCTTCGTCGACCTTGCGGCGGCACATACGACGCTCGCCAACACGCTGCCGGTCCGTCCAGGAGAGCTGTTGAACCTGCGCGACATCGAGCAGGGCCTGGAAAACCTGCAGCGCGTGCCGACGGTCAGCGCCGATATCAAGATCGAACCTGCCGAAGGCGCAGAGACAGGCCCGGGGCAGAGCGATCTGGCCATCGCCTGGCAGCAGCGTTCGCGCCTGCGCGCAAGCCTCAGCTTGGACGATGCCGGGAGCAAGGCGACCGGCAAGCTGCAGGCCAATGGCACTGCGTCCCTGGACAACCCGCTCGGCGTCAGCGACCTGTTCTACATCAGCCTTGGCAAGGGTGTCTTCAATGCTGCGGGCAAGGAGACCGACAGCTGGACGGCTCACTACGATGTGCCTTACGGCTACTGGTTGTTCGGCCTGACCGGGAGTGCTTACGACTACCACCAGGCCGTCGCCGGTGCGATCGAGAGCTATGAATACAGTGGTCGCAGCCGAAATGCCGAAGTGCGCATCGATCGTCTGCTGTTTCGCAATGCCACCATCAAGTTTGGCGTCTATGCACGCGGATGGTGGAAGCAGTCCAAGAACTTCATCGACGACACCGAGATCGAGGTACAGCGTCGCCGGACCGCGGGCTGGGAGCTGGGGCTCACCCATCGGCAGTTCCTGGGCTCGACCACGCTGGACGCGGGACTAACGTACCGGCGCGGCACTGGCGCTTTCCAGGCGCTGCACTCGCCCGAGGAACTCGCGCATGACTTCGACCCGCAGATTCCTTTGCAAGGCACCTCGCGCCTGAAGCTGATCACCGCCGACGCACAGGTGACCGTCCCGTTCCAGCTGGGGCAACAGCGTCTGCGCTACACCGCGGGCTGGCGCGCGCAATGGAATCGCACCCCTCTGACTCCCCAGGACCGTTTCGCGATCGGTGGGCGCTACACGGTCCGTGGCTTCGACGGTGAGCTCTCATTGAGCGGCGATCGGGGTTGGCTGCTGCGCAACGACCTCAGCGTGGCGCTAGGTGGGGGTTTCGAGGCGTATCTCGGCGCGGACTACGGTCACATCGGCGGCCCATCTGCGCAATACCAGGCCGGTGATGCGCTGGCTGGCATGGCCATCGGCTTGCGCGGCGGTTGGCAGCACGTCTCGATGGACGTGTTCGCCGGCGCACCTCTGAACAAGCCCAACAACTTCTCGACGGCCTATACGACCGCCGGCTTCAGCCTGTCGTGGCGCTACTGATTGCACAAGGAATCGTGAAATGAATCGGATCTATCGTCTGGTCTTCAACCGCGCCCTGCGGGTCTGGCAGGTCGCCTCCGAGCTGGTGACCGCACGGGGCGCAAGCGTCCGCGTCGCTGATGCGGGCCGTCCTTGCGCCTCGCTCTCCCGCCTGCGGTTTGCCATGTTCTGTGCGCTGGGATGGGTCAGCGTCATTGGAACAAGCCACGCGCAGACGACCGGTCGCATCATCGGAGATCCGGCAGCCCCGGGCCATGAGCGGCCGCAGGTGCTGACCGCGCCCAATGACGTCCCGGTGGTCAACATCGCAACGCCGTCATCGGCGGGTGTCTCGCGCAATCGCTATTCGCAGTTCGACGTCGGTCATGAGGGCGCGATCCTCAACAACGCCCGTGACCAAACCCAGACCCAGCTCGGTGGCTGGGTGCAGGGCAATCCCTGGCTGGCCACGGGCTCAGCCAAGATCATCCTCAACGAGGTCAACGGGCCGGCCAGCCAGCTCAATGGCTATGTCGAGGTCGCTGGGCAGCGCGCGGAAGTGGTCATTGCCAACCCGGCAGGCATCCAGATCGATGGTGGCGGCTTTCTCAACGCCAGCCGCGTCACCCTGACCACGGGAACGCCGGTGCTCTCAGGTGGCGCACTGGAGGGCTACCGCGTCAACGGCGGCGCGATCCAGGTGTCGGGCGCCGGGCTGGATACCAGTCGAGCGGACTACACCGACCTGATCACGCGCTCGCTGCAGGTCAATGCGGGAATCTGGGCCAATCAGCTGCAGGCCACCCTGGGCGCGAACCAGGTCAGCGCCAATCAGGCGCACGTCCAGGCGATCACCACGGAGGGCACCGCCCCAACCTTGGCGTTGGACGTCGGCGCATTGGGAGGCATGTTCGCCAACAAGATCTGGCTGATCGGCAACGAGCATGGGGTGGGCGTCCGCAACGCCGGTGAGATCGGAGCCCAGGCAGGGGAGCTGGTGGTCACGACCGAGGGTCGCCTCGAGAATACCGGCGCGCTGCAGTCTCAGGACAATGTCCGCGTTTCCGCTGCCGGCGGCGTCGCCAATGCGGGAACGCTCAGCGCCGCGGGCGAACTGGCGATCTCCACGCCCGCTGATCTGGACAATAGCGCAGGCACGCTCAACGCGCGGCGCCTGCAGATCCAGGCCGATGCCCTGCGCAATGCCGGCGGCAGCATCGAACAGGTGGGCACGCAGGCCCTGCAACTGCAGGCCTCCAACATCAGCAATCATCAGGGCCGGATCGGAACGGTGCTCACCGGCGCGACGGGTCCAGGGACCGGCGGCGGGACCGGCGGCACCGCCGCTCCCGGCCCGGACCAGCCGGACCAGCCGGCCACGGGCGCGGTGGATACCGACGGCAGCGCAGGCGGAACGCCGGGCACACCGTCCTCACCACTGCCCGCCGGCGTGTTGAACATTGCAGGCGAACTGGACAATACCGGTGGCCTGATCCAGGGCACGGGCGATCTCCAGCTCAACGCCAGCAACAGCCTGGACAACAGTGCAGGCATCCTGGGGGTGGCCGGACTCCAGGTCAGCGGCGCGGCGCTGCGCAATGTCGGTGGAACCTTGCAGGTCGAGGGACCGGCCAACGCGCAGGTTCAGCAGCTCGACAATCGCGATGGCAGCATGACCTTCGCGACCACCCTTGGGTTGCAGGCCCAGTCCTTCCTCAATGAAGGGGGCAGCTTCTATCACGGCGGTACCGCCGCATCCTCCTGGAAGATCGGCCAGCTCGATAACCGCACTGGCAGCATTTCCAGCAATGCCGGCCAGTTGGAACTGTTGCTGGGCACGCTGGACAACACGGCAGGCAGCATCAGCCAGGCCGGCGGCGATGGTCTGATCCTGCGGGCAGATCTGTTCGAAGGCACCCAGGGTCTCATCACCACGGGCGGCACCGCCGACCTGCATCTGGGCCGCGCCGATCATCGCGGCGCCCAACTGGTCGCCAGCCAGATCCACCTTGTCGCCGAAGACTTCGACAATCGCGGTGGACGTGTGGTCTCGACCGGCGATCGGGCCAGCACGATCAGTGTCTCGCATGGCCTGGACAACGGCGACGCGGGCCTGTTGGCCAGCAATGGCGATTTCAGGATCGACGCAACGACTTTCGGCAATGCAGGCGGCTCGGTCCAGCAGGCAGGTTCCGGCGCGCTGTCCATTACCGCCACTGATCTGCAAGGGCAGGGCGGCACGCTGCTGAGCAACGGCGCGCTGTCACTGACCGCCGACCGTGCCAACCTCCAGGATGGCACCACCTCTGCGCGGCAGATCGACGTGCTGGCCGGGGATCTCACCACCGCTGGCGGATCAATCACCGCGTCCGGTGGCGATCCTCTGCACCTCCAGGTGGCGCGCACCCTGGACAACGCGGGCGGCACACTGGGCAGCAATGGGACGCTGGAGATCACCAGCGCCACGCTGATCAACGATGGCGGCAGCTTGATGGCGGTCGGCGCTGGCGCCAGCCGGGTCCACGTCAGCGGCACGTTCCGGAACCAGGATGGCGTGCTTTCGAGCAACGGTGACCTGGAGGTCGACAGCACCAGTTTGGTCAATGAAGGTGGCAGCATCGACCAGGCAGGCGATGGCCTGCTGCACATCGAGACGGCGTCGTTGCAAGGTGTCGAAGGCAGCATCGCCAGCAATGGCCGGCTCGAACTCAAGGGCCAGCACATCGACCTTGAGCGCGGTGATACACGCGCCCGCGACGTGGCGATTTCCGCCGACAGCCTGGATACCAGCGGCGGTCGCCTGGTATCGCTGGGGGATGGTGTCATGCAGGTGCAGGTAGAGGGCCTGCTGCGCAACGAAGCGGGCAACATCACCGCCAACGGGGCTCAGCAGATCCAGGCTGGGGCCCTGTCCAATCGCAGCGGCGCTTTGAACTCGGCGGGAACGGGCGGCACCGCCCTGCGGGTGGCTGGCGCGCTCGACAACACCGAGGGCGCTATCGCCAGCAACGCCGATGCGCTCCGGATCGAGTCCGGCAACCTGGTCAACGCCGCTGGTGTCATCCGTCACGCAGGCACCGCAGGCCTGAGCATCAGCACAGGGCAAATCGATGGCGCGAATGGCGCGATCAGCACGGCTGGGGCGCTGCAGCTCGATGCCGGGGCGGTGGATCACCAGGGGGCCTCCCTGGAGGCGGCCCAGTTCATCGTGGATGTCGATGCATTGAACAATCGCGGCGGTCATATCACCGCCACGGGCGACGGCGCCAATCGCATGGACGTCCAAGGCGTTCTGGACAATGGCGACGCCGGCGTCCTGGCCAGCAACGGCAGTCTGGAGATCCAAGCACAGACTTTCGGCAATGCCGGAGGCACGGTGCAGCAGGCCGGGGCAGGCAATCTTGCGATCACGGCACAGGCCATGCGCGGGGCGGGTGGCACGCTGCTCAGCAATGGCGCGATCGACCTGCAGGTTGAAGAGCTTGATCTGCGCGATGGCACCACCACCGCCCAGCGGATCAACGTGGTGGGCGACCATGTCGTCACTGCGGGCGGTCAGCTCAGCGCACTGGGCGGTGACGCGCTGCACCTGCAGGCGCACAGCCTGCTCGACAATACCGGGGGCACGTTGGGCACCAACGGCGCACTCGATATCCAGTCCGCGCATCTGATCAACGACAACGGGATCCTGATCGCGGCCGGTGAAGCCGCTTCGCTGATCCGCGCCGATCGGCTGGACAATCGTGATGGTGCCATCTCCGGCAACGGCGATCTGCGTATCGAAGCCGGGAGCTTGCTGGGCCAGGCGGGCAGCATCACCGCCCATGATGCCTTGGCGTTTTCTGGTGGGACGCTGGACCTGCGCGATGGCCAGGTCCAGGCCGACAGCATCGAGATCACCGCCGACAGCGTGGACAACAGCGGCGGCGCCGTCAGCGCCACGGGCGAGCAGGCCATGTCGTTGACGGTGCGTGAGGCGCTGATCAATGACGGCGGCACCCTCGCATCCAACGGCGCGCAGCAGATCGATGCCGGCTCCCTATCGAACGTCGGCGGCACCTTGAGTTCTGCGGGAAGCGCCGACACGCGCATCGAGGTCGCCGGCGCGTTCGACAACAGCCAGGGCACGCTCGCCAGCAACGCGGACGCGCTGCAGATCCGTTCCGGCAGCCTGTTGAATGTCGCGGGCAAGATCAATCACGCAGGGCTGGGTGGCCTCGACCTGCGGACCGGCGACCTGCAGGGCCAGCAGGGCGTGATTGCGACGGCGGGCGCACTGACACTGCGTGCGGACACGGTCGATCACCGTGGGGCCACCCTCAGTGCCGAGCGGCTGGACATCGGCGTCAGCAATCTCGACAACCGAGGCGGCAGCCTGGTGGCGACAGGCACCGAGGCAAGCACGCTGCTGGCCCAGCAGCGCCTGGACAATGGCAATGACGGCACGCTGGCGAGCAACGGCGCGCTGACGATCAACGCAGCCGTCTTCGGCAATGCGGGCGGCACCGTGCAACAGTCCGGCACCGGCCTGCTCTCCGTCGACGCGGACACGCTCGAGGGCCAGGGCGGCTCCCTGCTGAGTAATGGGGCGCTGCAGCTGACCGGCGAAAAGACCGATTTGCGCGGCGGCACCACGACCGCCCAAAGCATCGCCGTGCACACCGGCAATCTGATCACCGCGGGCGGAGCCGTGACGGCGGCCGGCACCGGTGTCTTGTCGCTCCAGGTCCGGGACACGCTGGACAATGCCGATGGCAGCCTGGCCAGCAACGGCACCCTGGACCTGCGCGCCGCGCAGCTGCTCAACGGTCATGGCACCGTGCAAGCGGCGGGCAGCGGCGACAACCAGGTGAGCGTGGATGGCGCGCTGGATAACCAGGGCGGGCAGCTGCTGACCACGGGAAACCTCACCCTCGGCGCCGGCAGCCTCGACAATCGTGGCGGCACGCTCTACAGCGATGACGACTCGACCTTGCACGTCACCATCGATGGCCTGCTGAACAACAGCGCGCACGGCATGGTCTCTGCCGGCGGCGATGGTGTGGTCACTGCGCAGTCTCTGGATAACGCGTCGGGAACCCTCGCGGCCGGGACGAATCTGCAGCTGGAGACCGCCTCGCAGCTGCGCAACGCTGGCGGCCTGGTCCAGGCCGGCGCCGATCTGCATCTGGCCAGCCATGGGGTGGATAACCAGACAGGACGGATCATCGCAGGCACGGTCGACGTCGATTCCCAAGGGCAGGCGCTGAACAATCGCGCAGGAACCCTGGCCAGTCTGGTTGGGGGCGCCGATCTACGGACCGGCCTGCTGGACAACACTGGCGGGCTGGTGCAGTCGGTCGGCGGTCTGCGCATCGACACTGCTGGCCAGTCGCTGCTCAACACGTCCACCGACGGTGTCGGCATCAACAGTGCCGGCATGTTGGAGATCCACAGCGGCGCACTGGACAACCGCGACGGCGCGGTCTTCAGTCAGGGGACGGCCAGCATCACCGCCACGACGCTGGACAATACCAATGGTGGCGCACTGACTGGTGCGGGCAGTCTGATCCTGCATGCTCAGCAGCTGAGAAACGGCGGCGGGGCGGTCACCGTTGGCGGTGATGCGCAGATCACCCTGTCTGGCGCATTGGACAACCATGGCGGGCTGGTGGCCGCCGACGGCACGCTTCAGCTGCAGGCCGCTAGCGTCAACAACAAGGGCACGCTCAGTGCTTCGAATGGCCCGGCACTCGGGCTCCAGGGGCGCTACCTGCAGTTGACGACAGGCGCGCTGGACAACAGCGGCGGGCAGGTGCTGGCAGACCGCATGCGCTTGCAGGTCAGCGGCAGTCTCAACAACACCGCGGGCCAGATTTCCGCAATGGAAGTGGCCGAACTGCATGCCGACACCATCGGCAACGGCGGGGGTTCGCTCGCCGCAGGCAGCAACCTGATCATCGGGACCCGGCAGATCACGGGCACGGGCTCGCTGCGTTCCCAGGGTGACATGACCCTTGATCTTGGGCAGAGCTACACCAACGTCGGTCAGATCGCGGCCAACGGCACCTTGACCCTGGATATTCAGGGCGACCTGGATAACCAGGGTGCCCTGCAAGGCGGCGGCGTGGACATCAGCGCCAACAACATCCGTAACGAGGCGGGTGCGGAGATCAGCAGCGTGGGCCTGACCCACCTGCTTGCGAGCGGGGAGCTGACTAACCGAGGCTTGCTGGACGGTGGTGTCACCCACATCAGCGCCGGCTCCCTGAACAACATCGGCACCGGGCGCATCTACGGTGACCATGTCGCCATCCAGGCAGGGACGCTCAACAATGTTGCCGAGAACGCGAATGGCGCCGTGCATGCCGGAACCATCGCAGCGCGGCAACGCCTGGATCTCGGAGTGGGCACCCTGGTCAACAGCGGCAAGGGCCTGATCTTCAGTGATGGCAATGCCGCGATCGGTGGGACGCTGGGTGGCAACCTGCTTGCGTCCGGTGTTGCGGGTCGGCTGGACAATCTTGGTTCAACCATCGAGATCAGTGGCGATCTGGATGTGCAGGCGACGGCCATCAACAATATCCGTCAGAACGTGGTCGTCACTCAAAGCACAACCAAAAAAGCACCTGTCCGTCTGGATCAACCGACGTGGCGCAACAACGGCTCCAATGACACGTCCAATATCCGTAAGACCAGTAACTACAGTGCGAGCGTCGTTTACTACCTCGCTCCGGATGACATCCTCGAAGACACGCCCTACATAACTCCTGACGGCTATACGGTCCATCGCGCTGTCATTCGCCTGACGCCGGAGACCAGTGCGTACTTCTTTGCGCGCGGCGGGATGTACATGGCCAGCGGCGAGCGGTCGCGACTGGATGCCCAGTCAGGGACGGTGACGGTCTACTACTTCGGGCGACAGGACGGCCAGGCAAATCCGGATCAGGTTGCCAGCGGCGCGGATGATCCGTTTGCGGAAGTGTCCCAGATCCTACCCGGTTCGCCCCAATTCAAATATGTCGATGACAGCCTGACCTACTCAAGTGCCTATGGCACTTGCACCACCAACTGCGTCCAGCTTTGGGCCCAGTATGCCTACACCGATCCCGACCACATCCTCACCAATCCGCAGGGCACGGGAGGCGGCGGTCTCAAGGACAACGAGCAGTACCGCATCGCCACCCAGACCGTCGTGGAGGATGTACTTCAGCCTGGTGCCGGCCCGGAGGCCGTGATCCATTCGGGCGGGAGCATGCGCCTGGGTACCGACGCACTCCGCAACGAATACGCCAGCATCGCCGCGGGCGGCAACCTGGCCATCAGCGGGCTGACCCGCGATGCCTCTGTGACCAATCTCGCCCTGACGCTTTACCGAACCTATAGCTTCAGCAACGTGTCGCATGCCTACAACGGCACCACGCGGAGTTGGAGCAACCCCTCCATCTCCGAGAAAATCGGAACCGTAGGCGCCGGCATCACCGCCAACGGCAATCTCAGCATCGATGTCGGTAGCGTGCGCAACGACAACACGGGCCGCGACGCGCCAAATGTCCAGGACGGGGCCAATCTGGCCAATCTCGACACACGCGGCTCAGCGGTCGGTGGCGTGGGGCCGGGTGCAGGTGCGGTGCAGGGCCCCAACCAGGTCGGTGGGCAGCAGGCCGGCTCGGCCAGCGCACAGGGGCCGGCGCAGATCGGTGCGGCCGGCGAGGGCGCAGCGACCACCCGCAAGATCACCGCAAGCCTGGCGTCGCGTGCGAGCGCGTTGGATCACACCGCGGTGCAGGCGGGCCCTCAGTCAGGCGCGGTAGGCGCCAGCGCGGTGGACCAGCGGAGCGCGGTGGCGGCTTCCGGGAACGACCCGCATCTTGTCGTCACCACCTCACCGGATGCCAGCGCACCGACAGCCAGCCTGTTCAATGTGGATGTGAACCGAGGCAGCTACCTGGTCGAGACCGATCCGCAGTTCGCCAACTACCGCAACTGGTTGGGCTCGGACTACCTGCTGAACCAGATGGGCTACTCGGCCGATGCGTTGCAGAAGCGCCTGGGCGACGGCTTCTACGAGCAGAAGCTGGTGCGCGAGCAGATCGGAGAGCTCACCGGACGTCGCTTCCTCGACGGCTATTCCGATGATGAGGCCCAGTACCAGGCCCTGATGGAGGCCGGTGCCACGGTCGCCAAGCAGTGGAATCTGCGGCCCGGCGTCGCCTTGACCGAGGCGCAGATGGCGCAGCTGACCAGCGACATCGTCTGGCTGGTGGAGCAGGAGGTGACCCTGGCTGACGGCACCAAGACCAAGGCCCTGGTGCCGCAGGTCTACCTGCGGGTGATGCCCGGTGACCTGGACAACGATGGCGCCTTGCTGGCCGGTGCCAACGTGGACATGAAGCTGAGCGGCAATCTGGTCAACAGCGGCGCCATCGCGGGCCGGCAGCTGGTCACCATCAATGCCGACAACATCCGCAACCTGGACGGAGGCCAGATCAGCGGCCGGCAGGTCGGACTGCAGGCCAAGCAGGACATCGACATCATCGGCAGCACGGTGACGGCAAGCGACGCGCTGTCGCTGCAGGCGGGCCGCAACGTGACCGTCGCCTCGACCACCGAACGCCTGGCAGCCCAGGGGGGCGAGCTCACCAAGATCGATCGTGTCGCGGGTCTCTACGTCACCGGCACGGCGGGCCCGGGCCTACTGTCGGTGGTGGGGGGGGGGGATGTCACCCTGCAGGCGGCGCAGATCCGCAACGCCGGGACCGAAGGCCTGACCCAGCTGGTCGCCGCTGGCGATCTCAATCTCACCACCCAAACCCTGTCTCGCAGCACCGACATCACCGGCAACGCGCGTAACTTCATCCGCAGCGATGAGGTCACCCATCTTGGGACCAGCGTGCAGGGCGCCGGCAACGTGCTGATGGCGGCGGGCAACGACGTGAACCTGACAGCGGCGCAGGTTGGCGCTGGTGGCGCGCTGGCGGTGCAAGCCGTTCGCGACATCAACAGCCAGGCCGTCGTCGATCACAGTGCCCAGGATCGCAGCAGCGGGAGCAAGCGCAACTCCAGCGCAAGTTCGCTCTACGATGAGACCGTGCGGGGGACCCAGCTTGGCGCGGGCGGCGACATCACCCTCCAGGCTGGTCGCGACCTGACCCTGGCCACGACCTCGGCGGCCAGTGAGTCCGGGGATATCGCCCTGGCGGCGGGCCGCGACGTCAGCCTGCTCGCCACCCAGGAGCAGCACGACGCGGTGGCCGATTCCAAAAGGACCAAGAAGGGCTTCCTCAAGAGCAAGACCACGACCACGCATGACGAGTGGCACGACAGCCTGGCGATCGGGAGCTCACTCAGTGGGGAGACGGTGTCGATCGCTGCGGGGAACGACCTCGCCTTGGTCGGCTCGACTGTGCTGGCCGATGGCGATGTGCGCTTGGCAGCGGGGAACGACGTCACCATCGAGTCAGCGCAAGACACCAGCAGCGAAGCGCACAGCGCCAGCGTCAAGAAGTCCGGCTTGACCGGCGGGTTTTCCGGCGGGGTGGTCAGCGTGGGCTACGGCCAGGCACGCAGCAGTGGCGACAGTACGCTGGATAGCACCACGCAAGTGGCCTCCACGGTGGCCTCCCTGGACGGCAATCTCACGGTCAGCGCGGGCAACCAGCTGACCATCGCAGCTTCCGACCTGGCCGCCGGGCAGAACCTGACCCTGGCGGCCAAGGACATCCAGCTGCAGGCGCGCCAGGACACCGTGGAGAGCCACGATGCCCAGTCCAGCAAATCCAGCAACTTCTCGGTGGGGTTGACCTTGGACCCCGCGGCGGCCTATCGCAGTGCGCGGGACAGCTCAACGCAGGGCACCACCGACAGCGGCTCGACGATGAGCCGGGACAGTCGCAGGATCGACGGCGCCATGGCGGGCACCGCGGCAGCCACCACGGCCGTGGTGGTGCAGGCTGGCAGCCAGCGCGCCAGCGGCGCCCAGGACCACAGCGCCAGTGACGCGCGAGTCAGCCAGCTGGCCGCTGGCGGCAATCTGACTCTGCTGGCCAGCGACGGCTCAATCACCAGCCAAGGCGCGCAGATGTCAGCCGAAGGCGATGCGCTGCTGCTGGCCAGCCAAAACATCGTGTTCGATGTAGCGCACAACACCGAGTCCAGCAGCAGCACCAGCAAGGGCAAGGGCTGGAGCTTTGCCAACAACACCTCCGGCCCGCCAGTGGGGACCAACAACTTGCAGGGCGATGGCCTTGGCCGTAGCGACACGATCACCGGCACCCAGCTGTCGGTGGGTGGCAATGCCAGCCTGTCCACCAGCCACGGCGACATTGCCCTGACGGGCAGCAACATCGTCGCCACCGGTGATGTGAATCTCCACGCGGCCCGTGACCTGACCATCGCCAGCGGCCAGGATACGGTCAGCAATACCAACCAGTCCGACAGCAAGGCCATCGGTACGGTGGTGATCTCCGACACCGAGCGCTTCAGTGGCTGGCATCGCGAACAACACCAGGACGACAGCAGCCAGGTCACCCAGGTGGCCAGTTCGGTGGGCAGCCTGGGCGGCAACGTCAACATGAGCGCGGGCGGCAAATACACCCAGGTCGCCAGCAACGTGGTCGCTGCCGGCGATGTGGACATCACGGCGGCTTCCATCGATGTGCTGACGGCCGACGACCTCGGCGCGGCCTCGCAGCAGGACAAGGCCCTGAAAATCGGTGCCTTCGCCCGGGTCAATTCGCCGTTCATCGATCTGGTCAACAACGTGGAGGCGGCCCGCCAATCCGATGGCCGGCTGCAGGCGATGCAGGGCATGGCGGTGGCGGCCAATGCCTATCAGGCCGCCAGTGCGGTCAGCAACGGCGGGACCCTGATCAGTGCCGAGGCCGGTGTCGGCTTTTCAAGCAACAAGAGTCAATACCAGGGCCAGAGCCAGATCGCGCAGGGCTCCACCATCAGCGGTGGCGGCAACGTTAGCTTGACCAGTACCCAGGGCGATATCCACGTGGTCCAGGGCAACCTGCGTGCTGGGGACGCACTAAGCCTGGACTCGGCGGCCGATCTCTTGCTGGAAGCTGGGCAGTCACACAGCTCCGTCAAGGACAGCGGCAGCAGCAAGGGCTTTGAAGTGGGCGTGGGCGTGGCGGTGGGCGCACAGACCGGCGTGTATGCCTACGTACAGGCCAGCGCCAGCAGTCACCGTTCGGACAGCGACAGCACGACCTACCAGAACACCAACCTGGCCGGGCAGACCATCAACCTGAGTTCGCAGGGTGACACCACCCTGCGCGGGGCGGCGGCGCAGGCGAACACCATCAACGTGAACACTGGCGGCGACCTGACCATCGAGTCGCTGCAGGATCAGGTGCAGAGCCAGTCCAAGGACCGCGGGTTTGGTATCCGTGTGCAAGTGGCTCTCGGCACGGCATGGGACTTGAGCGGCGGCGGCAGTGCCGGCCTCTCGGGTGCAAACGGGAACTATCTGGGTGTGACTGAGCAGGCTGGGCTGTTCGCAGGAGACGGCGGATTCAACGTCAATGTGGGTGGCAATACCGAATTGACGGGTGCGGTGATAGCCAGCAGTGCCGAAGCCAGTAAGAACTTCCTCTCGACCAATAGCCTAACAGTGTCGGACCTGCAGAATCAGGCTTCCGGCAGCGCCAACGTGATGAGTCTCGCGGTGAGCAGCGACATGCTCAGCGGCAGCAAGTACGCAGCCGCCAGGGGCATCGGTGAGAACTTGATGAGCATGGGTAGCGAACGCGAAAGCCGGTCAAACACCACCACCAGCGATATCGCAGCGGGTCTTGTCGAAATCCGCAATGGCGACGCCCAGGCGCTCGATGGTCTGGCACGCTCCGCGACCACGCCGCAGACGGCCTTGAAAAAAGTTGATGTGCAACATTTACAGGACGATGCCATCGCCGATCAGATCGCCAAGCATCTCGTATACGATCAGGCCGTCAAGTTCACGGACGAAGCCTACAAGGTCAGTTTCGTCGAAAAGGCAGAGATTTATGAGGTAACAGTTGACCCAGAGAGTGGTGAGGTGAAGTCAAGGCCGCTTTCGGATGAAGAAAAGCTGAGTTTGCGAGCCGGTCCGGACGGCAAGGTTAATCTGGCTACCAATGGAATTTTTAATGGCGAATACAGTAAGCCTGAGGCTGCTGCAAGTTACGCGGCGCAGCACAACAAAGGGGATGGGCCGCTATATCTTGTCCATTATCCTGAGGCGGATAATGCGCTCTCCGAGCTCTTGGTTGCGGGATACCAGAAGTTTCTCGAGAACGACTTTTGGGGATTGGCCAATGCCACGACCGAGGTTAAGGATGTGATGCTCATGTACGGGCAGGATGGCTTGCATCTGGATGGGCACAGCCGTGGAGGTATGACTATAGGCAATGCACTGGAGTCGGTAACGGGAATGCAAGGGTCGCAAGGAGTCTTGAGTGGTACCACGATCAGTTTTTTCGGTTCGGCCTACAATGCGGCCAAGGCTGATGCCTTGCTGTCTAATTTACAGGATCGAAGTTCAGTAGTTGATCCGGAGCTCATGAATTCCATGGTTTTGAATTATCAGACGCACTTTGCTGATTTTGTGGGTAGGTACGTTGGTGGAAATCCGGCGACTGGCGGAACAATTCCGGATGGGAGTAGTTGGCTGAAAGAAGTCCGGAGAATGCTTGGTGGTACCAATACGGTCCATAGTTGCTATGGATCCACAGGTGCAGAACTCTGCCATCAATTGTGGGGGACTTCTCCCGGGGAGCAGGCTGAGTTTAGGCCTGGAAATAAGTGAGTTAAAATGTGGCAATCGAGTTTCAGTAAAGGATGTTGACTATGTTTAGTAGAAATATATTAATTATCTTTTACTCTCTGATTGTTATTTCATGTAGCGAGGGCAAGCCATTTCAACCTCCTCCACCTGTATATATGCAGTGGAAGAAAGATAAAGTATCTGAATTTGACGTGAAGAAAAGTATGCTCGAATGTGGCTATCCAAGCCCGTTCGGGGAATATGGAAATTTTTTTATAAAAACTGATGTTGAGGTGGGTGACGCAATTCTCATGCACAAGTGCATGATGGCTATTGGATTTAAATATGATGACGGCATAAATAGTGATTATGATGTGTGCCGTAATGGGAGAAATTCATATCCTAATTGCCGTTCCGATATTGTGGCGCCGCCGCCAAGTCGGCAGAAGAGATTGAGTAGTCCTTATTGCAAAAAATATCCAAGGAATAAGCTCTGTCTTTGAGTGGCTTAGCGCAACAAAGGGGACGGAGGTAATTAAGCTGTGTTGTCCTACAGCTCGCTGCAGGAATTTCTGATGGTAGGCCAAGCCTGTGGCGAGCAGGCTTGGAGCTTCCTTCTCGTCACGTGACCTGCCACGCCGCGTCAGTCGCGCCTGGAGATTCCAGGTATCCCAATGCACGTCGTCCAGTGCGGCGTTAACCGGTGCGCGATCTTCCTGGATGACGAAGATCGGCATCACTATCGCCGCCTGCTACGGCAGGCATGTGGCTATGCGGATTTTCCTGTAAGGTGTCGGTGATATTCGGATTTTGGGCCCGCTTGCACCAGCGGTACAAAAAAAGAGGGGCGCAATTTTGTGATGGCGCATATCAGCTTTAAATCCGAGAGTCGTGCCTGGCCCATTGATTTGGCAATGAGTTTCCAAAGAAGGATCAATCTGTGGTTGCTAGAAAAATCTCGTGGCTAGGCCTGGCGGCGCTGACCGCCTCATGTGCCGTCATCGAAAAAAAGGGGGCGGAGGTAATTAAGCAGGAGCTTTGACAGGCCTGCCACGGGGCTGGACATTCGCTGGGCGGCCAAGGCTTTCTCCCCATCTCGACGAAGCGCAGGCTACCCATGGCGCGCTCCTGCTGGATGTGTCGCCGTATCGAGGCAAGGTGCTCGCAGTTGATGCCTGCGTGCAGCCATGCAGCGTAGAACGTCGTTCTTTCGCAAGGATCCGCTGACAAGGCGACGTAGGCCGGGTGGGGTATCAACATCGGGCTGGCCGCGAGGCCGAGGTTGGCGCTGGCGCTCGACCACGGATAGTCCGCAGCGGAGGTAGTCATCGCGGCACGGACTGAGCTGAGTTCGATGTAGCGATAGACGGTCAGGACATAGGCTTCGCTATCGACCAGGCATGACTTGAATCGTCCTTTCCAGGGCGTTCCGGTCCGGCGATGCTTCCGGTTGAATGCGGGAACGTAGCTCTGTCCGATCTGGCGCATGGCGCGCGAGATGGCGCCGGCCGGGCAGCTGGCGAGTAGATGCACATGTTGGTCATCAACACGTACGCGTGGAGGGCCATGCCTTGTGTGCGGGCTTGCAGGTAATGTTGCCGATCGTCGTCATCGAGGAAGGTCGCGCAGCGATTGACGCCGCGTTGGACGACATGCCGCGGTACGCCGGGAATAGGGAAACGCTGATTCAGAGACAGGAAATAATTACCTCCGTCCCCTTTTTATCTTTTTTACTTTTTTTAGTAGACAAGGTCGTTACAAGAACATTAGCTTGGCAGAGCAACAGCAGGCTCGGCAAATGCTCAGGGAGTTCAGGCGAGACCCTGAAAGGGTAAGTGGTAATTTGATTGGTGTTGACCTACAGAGTGAAGTATTACGGGTCTCGCCTTGGGCGCGTAATTGATAGTATTGGTTCAAGGGGCGTACGAGAATGAAAAGAATAGAAGAAATCCTTGAGCGGCATCGGCATTGGCTTTCTCAGTCGGGTGGGATGATCGCTCAAGAGCTTGAGTATCTTGAAGAAGATCTTGCTTGCGACTCATTGGAGGGTTTGAACAATGTGTCTGACTCATTAGGGATGCTGGCGGTTTTTCACGGCATTCAGGGGGAGGTGGCTATCTGTGCCGGTGATATCTCTGGCTGGGAGGAGGTATCTCGTGCACTGACTTACCGCTATTGGGCGCTGATGCTCAGAGCAAAGGCTTTTTCCAAAACAAGATTTCTTCACGGCATTAAAAAGGTTTCGAACCTGACTAATCAGTTGAGCAACTCAGGTTGCTTACTGGCTGGCTTCATTGCTGCAGATCGGCATGATCTAGCGGAGTCGGTTGCCGATGTTCTTGTTGGAATGTTAACTGTTGACGGAGTTGTTGATTCCGGTTATCTAAAAAAGCGTCGATTCGAGCCTTTCATGCTGTGGCTCTATTCTATCTATTCAGGAGGCACTGCGCCTATCCCGATCGATTCTATGAATCTCGGCATTTACCAGAAGGTGGTAGAAAGCTGGGCAGATGAGCAAAAGATTGTGGGTGTATTGGAGGAGCTGTGCCAATATCACTTGGCCAACTCCGAAGATAAGGGTGGGGCCTGGGATCCTGAGTTTAAGGACCCACCTTTTGATTTGCTGCCTTTGGAGGTTGTCGCGATTTTTAAGGTTCGCCAACAGATCGGGCTGATGTCCCCCGCCGTTACGAGCCCCTTGTTATCTGTTGAAACTGCCGCAGTGGACAATCTGATTTTCAAGCCGGATGACATTGCTGTGAAGGTTGAGGCGGCCTACAGAAATTTTTTCGGCTGATAAAAAAGGGAAACAGAGGGGCGGAGGTAATTAAATAGGGCGGCCCGTCCAGCAACAGCTAGCCGGTAGAAGCCGCCCTGCGCTTTGTAGGCTATCGCAACTGGCTGGACTCAAAGTGAACGCGGTCGGGTTGAGTGGCCGACCGAGGCAAGGTCTAGAGCTAAGCCAACAACACCTCCGGCCCGCCGGTGGGCACCAACAACCTGCAGGGCGATGGCACCGGCCGTAGCAAACAAAGGGGGCGGAGGTAATTAAGCTGCGTTGTCCTACAGCTCGCTGCAGGAATTTCTGATGGCAGGCCAAGCCTGTGGTGAGCAGGCTTGGAGCTTCCTTCTCGTCACGTGACCTGCCATGCCGCGCAGGTATCCCAATGCATGTGGTCCAGCGCGGCGTTAACCGGTGCGCGATCTTCCTGGATGACGAAGATCGGCATCACTATCGCCGCCTACTTCGCCAGGCGTGTGGGCGCTTTGGCATGCACATCCATGCCTTCGTGTTGATGGATAATCACGTACACCTGTTTGTGTCGGCCAACCAGGTTGGCGCGGTCTCGGCTGCCATGCGGCTGAGCGGGCAGTCTTACGTGCAGGCATTCAATGCGCGCCATCGCCTCAGCGGGACCTTGTGGCAGGGGCGCTTCAAGTCCTGTCTGGTACAGACTGACCACTACGCACTCACCGTGCTGCGCTATATCGAGCGCAATCCCACGCGTGCTCGGATGGTGGCGCATCCGGAAGACTATCGGTGGTCAAGTTTCCACACCCATCTCGGTCGGGCCTTGGACCCGCTGGTCACGCCGCATGCAGTCTATTTAAACCTTGGCACGAATGCTGCTGCACGTGCTCAGGCCTATAGCGGCTGGCTGCGCGAAGGCCATGCCCAGGAAGGCGAGGACGCAGTGCGACGACACCTCATGCAGGAGCGCGCTCTAGGAGATCCGCGCCTCCAGGCTATGGTGGAGTGCGCTCTGGGGCGTCCGGCTGCGTGCCGGGCGCGTGGCCGGCCAAGGATGGTGCCGCAGGCGGATTAATTGCCTCCGTCGCCTTTATTTGTAGAGAGGGATTTTGGAGCCAGGTCTCAGACAGGGTTAGTCCAGGAGCGGTCGCGATTGCGGCGGGTTCAGGATCGCTTTTTGGAGTATATGGGGTCAAGGCATGCTTCGCGCAGGCTCTCTACCCGAGACTTTCTTCGCAAGCTGGGGGAGCTTGGGGGGTGCTATAGTTCGTCTCAATCAGATGGCAGCAAAGGCGTCTGTCCAAAGAGCTTTGACGACACTTGAAGAATCTAAAGGGAATAAAAGTTCGGGTGACTCCAAGCCATGATCATTGACGTTCTATTTGGTGCGGTTGGCGGGATTATATCAACTCCCCTTTCGTGGCAATTAAGTCAGTTTAGGTTGAGGCATCTATTTTTTTATGGGTGCCTCGCGGGCTTTGTTGCCGGATGGATATTAATATTAGTCTTTTTTCTTCGCGCCATGTCAATTGGAGTCGAATATCAGTTTTTTATAGATAGGACTCTATCAGGGGGGGTGTATATTCCTTTTTTCTTTTCGATAGGCCTTGGTATTTATTTATGCCTTGCAAAAATTTTTTCAGCCAGCTATACGTTTGGCGAGGTGCTCCTGATCCTGGATAAATCTGGATTCCAGAAGCGTGAATCAAGTGACGGAACTATTGTTTTCTTGAAGAGGGATTATCGATTTGTGTTGAAGGGTGATGCGGGAAGGGCGGAATATTTTGAGCGGTGGAAGGGCAGTAGGCGACGGCAAAATCTGGATCTTCGCACAGAGAAGAGATAGATTGATCTGCGAGAGCAAGGAATGTCCATTGGGCTGGAGTTAAGTCAGTTGGATTCAGTTATCGGCGGCTAAATAAGGACCTGATTTTTTATCAACCACACCCCTGAAAAAAAGGGGGGCGGAGGTAATTAAGCAGGAGCTTTGACAGGCCTGCCACGGGGCTGGACATTCGCTGGGCAGCCAAGGCTTTGTCCGCCATCTCGACGAAGCGCGGGCTACCCATGGCGCGCTCCTGCTGGATGTGTCGCCGTATCGAGGCAAGGTGCTCGCAGCTGATGCCTGCGTGCAGCCATGCTGCGTAGGACGTCGTTCTTTCGCAAGGATCCGCTGACAAGGCGACGTGGGCCGGGTGGGGTGTCAACATCGGGCTGACCAGGAGGCCGAGGTTAGCGCTGGCGCTCTACCACGGATAGTCCGCAGCGGAGGATGCTTCCGGTTGATGCGGGAGTGTAGCTCTGTCCGATCTGGCGCATGGCGCGCGAGATGGCGCCGGCGAACGGGCAGCTGACGAGTGGATGCACATGGTTGGTCATCAACACGCACGCGTGGAGAGCCATGCCTTGTGTGGCTGCCTCGGCGAGCAGCTGCAGGTAATGTTGTAGATCGCCGTCATCGAGGAAGATCGCGCAGCGATTGACGCCGCGTTGGACGACATGCCGCGGTACGCCGGGAATTTCGAGTCTTGTCTGCCGTGGCACTGTGTCAGCCATACTTGTCCTGTATGCCGGACAGAGTGGCTTTGGAAAAGGCTGCTGACCTTCGGTGCACGGGGATGCTTTGGGTAGGGAAAGGCTGATTCAGAGACAGGAAATAATTACCTCCGTCCTTTTTTTGCAAGTAATCCTGGGAGTTTTTGGAAAAAACTAATAATGGGGGGCTCTACGATGTTTCCGAAATCGTGGTCTTCTGACAGGATAAAGGTGGAGGTTGATATTGCTTTCAAAAACAGAACGGTAATAGGGAATAAGTGGATAGGCACGACTCCAAGTGGAATGAAAGTTGAGGATTACCTCAACCCTAAGACAACGGTCTCTCCGAAGCTATAGGCACTAGGTTTATATGAACATAATATTCTTCTGGGATGGCGATGGCGGCGCGCGCGAGCCTAACTGCCGGTCTGATGTGTTAGGTCGTGATGGAATAGATTTCCTGGCATGCCTACTTACGGATCATGGTGGCCAAAGATATGAAGAAACCATGGCTTGGCTGGAGGAAGGGCTATCTAGAGTCCGCTCGGTAAGGTCTGGAGTTGTTAACGGTTGCGACTGGAGTCGCGATAGTTGGGGGGGGCGTCTGAAGGATAGGGTGGCGAAAATATATTCGTTATACGACGAGAATTGTTCTTTGGATATGAATATTGATGACTTTGAGGGGGCTCTTTTAGGTTGGATGAAGTTTATTTCTGACGACTAGCGGGGAGATCATGAGGTATGCCAACGTTTTCAGCCAGTTAAAAGGGTCCAGTTAATGGGGTCGGGTTCTTAGGTGTCCTCGCGTTTTACAGAGCAAAGAAGGGGGCGGAGTAATCAAGCTGCGTTATCCTACAGCTCGCTGTAGGGATTTCTGATGGCAGGCCAAGCCTGTGGTGAGCAGGCTTGGAGCTTCCTTCTCGTCACGTGACCTGCCATGCCGCGTCAGCCGCGCCTGGAGATTCCAGGTATCCCAATGCATGTGGTCCAGCGCGGCGTTAACCGGTGCGCGATCTTCCTGGATGACGAAGATCGGCATCACTATCGCCGCCTACTTCGCCAGGCGTGTGGGCGCTTTGGCATGCGCATCCATGCCTTCGTGTTGATGGATAATCACGTACACCTGTTTGTGTCGGCCAACCAAGTTGGCGCGGTCTCGGCTGCCATGCGGCTGAGCGGGCAGTCTTACGTGCAGGCATTCAATGCGCGCCATCGCCGTAGCGGGACCTTGTGGCAGGGGCGCTTCAAGTCCTGTCTGGTACAGACTGACCACTACGCACTCACCGTGCTGCGCTATATCGAGCGCAATCCCACGCGTGCTCGGATGGTGGCGCATCCGGAAGACTATCGGTGGTCAAGTGTCCACACCCATCTCGGTCGGGCCTTGGACCCGCTGGTCACGCCGCATGCAGTCTATTTAAACCTTGGCGCGAATGTCGCTGCACGTGCTCAGGCCTATAGCGGCTGGCTGCGCGAAGGCCAGACCCAGGGAGGCGAGGACGCAGTGCGACGGCACCTCATACAGGAGCGCGCTCTAGCAAATCCGCGCCTCCAGGCTATCGTGGAGTGCGCTCTGGGGCGTCCGGCTGCGTGCCGGGCGCGTGGCCGGCCAAGGATGGTGCCGCGGGCGGATTAATTGCCTTCGTCTCCTTTATTCAGGATCAAATAATAAAGTCTTCGCATGGTGTGGATGGCGCATATAATACTACCAACGAATTGCGCGCTGGGCGCGTGATCAGGGCTATAACGCAATTCTCGCCCCTTCAGCGCAAAGTGAGAGTGGAGTAAATTTAATTACATTTGATTCTACAAAGGTCGCGGATGTCAAATTCACCTATCCGGGAAAATAAAATAAATTGCGTTTCCTTGCGTGAGGTTAATCAAAGAGTTCTTGAATCGCTTAGGGAGGGTAGACCTAGACCAGGATGGGTGGCGGAAAATAATGAAGTAAGTGAAGCGTTGGGTGATCCATACATGGCGGAGATGATATGGATATTGTACGGGAGTAATTCTGTGAGAACTATTGACTCTCCCATAAGGGCGCTAAACCAAGATCGGAAGTGGTGGATGTTTTGGAGAGAAAAAAATACGATAAGATCCCTGATGTCCAAGCCTGGAGGTCAAGAGCGGATATGGCAAATGTTTCATGATTATGCTGCGTGGTTGTAGATAACACGGAACAAAGGGGACAAAGAAACGAAGGGGGCGGAGGCTGAGGTTCCCCCACCTTTCTCATGCTGCGGGCTCCATGTTCTGAAGAGCTTCCGGCGACAAAAGATGCAAGGCATCAAGCGTCGCGGAGCCGCGTTTTCCCAGCCATCTTCGGGTCATTGCCTCCCAGCCAAGTCGAACGAGCTAACGGGGTCCGAGCTAACGGGGTCGGATTGAGTTACCGACAACGGCAAGGGCTGGAGCTATGCCTCCGGCCCACCGGTGGGCACCAACAATCAGCAGGGCGACGGCCTTGGCAGCAGCGACACGATCACCGACACCCAGCTGTCGGGCGGCAATGCCAGCCTGTCCACCACGACAGGCGACATTGCCTTGACCGGCAGCAACATCGCCGCCACCGGTGATGTGAATCTCCACGCGGCCCGTGACCTGACCATCGCCAGCGGCCAGGACAGCGTCAGCAATGCCAACCAGTCCGACAGCAAGGCCATCGGTACGGTGGTGATCTCCGACACCGAGCGCTTCAGTGGCTGGCATCGCGAACAACACCAGGACGACAGCAGCCAGGTCACCCAGGTCGCCAGCTCGGTGGGCAGCCTGGGCGGCAACGTCAACCTGAGCGCGGGCGGCAGGTACACCCAGGTGGCCAGCAACGTCGTCGCTGCCGGTGATGTGGACATCACGGCGGCCTCCATCGATGTGCTGACGGCCGACGACCTCGGCGCGGCCTCGCAGCAGGACAAGGCCCTGAAAATCGGTGCCTTCGCCCGGGTCAAGTCGCCGTTCATCGATCTGGTCAACAACGTGGAGGCGGCCCGCCAGTCCGATGGCCGGCTGCAGGCGATGCAGGCATGGCGGTGGCGGCCAATGCCTATCAGGCCGCCAGTCTAGTCAGCAACGGCGGGACGCTGGTGAGTGCCGAGGCCGCTCTATCGGCGGCAATCCTCGCAGTCACTGCGGGGGCTCGAGTTAAAGAAGCTCTGCTGGCGCTTCATGGGGATGACACCTCCCACAATTTCTACTGCTTGTCCGGTAGCGCGCCATGCAGTAATTTTCGATAAATTCGCTAGGAAATATTTCGATCACGTTTTCCCGCCATGAGGTTGAATCGTGAGACTTGTAGCCATTTTTTTATTTTCTCTTGTGGTGGGCTGTTCTGGCCGAAAGCCTTTTCAGCCTCCGCCTGATACTTACGAGCGATGGGTAAAGCCAGGAGAATCCTTCATTGACGTCAAGAAGGCTGTCATGGAATGCGGCTATCCAAATCCTTATAATGCGTTACTTGAAAGCGATAATTCACGCAATCGCGCCATTCTAGGGGCGAATGAAATTATTTTGGCGGATTTATGTTTGATTGGATCTGGCTATAAGTACCACAGAAGAGATAAATATGACTTCTGTGTTGGAGATAAATGGCCTGCATGTTCTTCCTCCGTCCAGCCGCCAAAGCGAAGCGTTAAGTTAAGGTTGGAGAGTCGGTTTTGCCGGGACTTTCCAGCGGCTGATGTCTGCCAGCCATGAACACGTGAAAAGTTTGAAAGACCGACGGCAGCTGATTGCAGATTCATAACGACGGATCCGGCACCTAGGGCCTTTCTACGCTTTCACGCCGCCAGGGTCATCTGGCCCAAGAGCATTGGCGGCAGCGACCGCATCCGGTCAAGTCATCGCGACGCTGGCTGGCTCCAGCGGCCACCGTTTGACCAGGGCTTCGCGGCCCAGCCGTATGGCTGAGTAGCGCTTGCGCGTGGTGCGATGGGGTGCAGCTAATGGTCGATCCCGGTGGCTCCGGAACCAAGACCGGCAAGCCAGCTTACGAAGCTGGCAAACGTACTCACCAGCGGCAGGACCTGTAGCCGTGCGCCTTGGTGTGTGAGGCTGTCCTCCAAGCCTTGCCTGTAACGATGCGACTTGAGATCGCGAAAGCTAAGCTCGGTCTGCATGCGCCCGGCATAAAGGCTGACCAGCTACGGTGCGCTTGGAGTCTTGAGTTGTGGCGAGGCCACGATCAACCACGGCTCTTGCTCCCGGGCGGCGGCTTTCAAGATCGCGGATGCTCGGGAGATGTTTCCGAATTGGCGACGGTTGTAGCGGTTGGGTGCCTGGTGCGGGCGTAAGCTTCCCCACTTGGCAGACACCCGAGAAGTAGATCTGTCTGGCATCGTTCCCCAGTAAAGACTCATCACGCGCCGATGGATCCCGCATGTACGCCCTGATCGAACTCATCACCCAGTACGGTGTCCTGCTGGTGTTCGGGTGGGTGCTCGTCGAGCAGGCGGGCTTGCCGATCCCCGCATTTCCGCTCCTGGTGGTCGCTGGCTCCCTGGCGGCGACCGGGGAACAGTCCCTGGGTCTGACGGCGCTGGCCGCGGTGTCGGCCTGCGTGATCGCCGACTTCGGCTGGTACGCCGCCGGGTCCCGCTATGGCGCGCGTGTGCTGCGCGGCATGTGCCGCCTGTCACTGACGCCCGACGGCTGCGTTGCGCAGACCGAATCGGTGTTCGACCGCTGGGGCGCGCGCTCGCTGATCGTGGCCAAGTTCATCCCCGGCTTCGCGACCGTGGCCACCGCCATGGCCGGTGCGACCCAGGTGCCGCGCCGGACCTTCATCGTCTACGACGCGGTGGGCGCGCTGGTGTGGGCGTCCTCGGGCCTGGCGCTGGGCTGGGTCTTCTCCGATGCGGTCGAGCGCCTGCTCGACACGCTGGTCAGCCTCGGGCGCTGGGGGCTGGTGCTCGTCGCCGCGCTGCTGGCGCTGTACCTGGCGCGCAAGGCCTGGGACCGGTTCTCCAGCCGCGATGTGTCGGTCGCGCGTCTGTCCGTGCAGGAACTCAACGCCATGCTGCAGGGGCGCGATGGGGTGCTGCTGGTCGATGTCCGCCAGAGGAAGCTCTGGGAGCAGGAGCGGATCCATGGGGCGTCCACTTTCGAGAGCGTGGACTGGACGGGCCCGGCGATGCGCGCCCAGCGCGATGCGCCGGTGGTGGTGTATTGCGACTGCCCGTCCGAGGTTTCGGCGGTCATCGCCTATCGCAAGCTCCGCGCCATGGGGTTCCGCCAGGTCTTCCCCCTGGCCGGCGGCCTGAGCGCCTGGCGTGCGGGCGGGTACGAAATCGCGCGCGGCCAGGAACAGGACGTGCGCTCACCGCCTGCCGGCTGATCCAGGACCTCGTGTGGCAGGTAGCCAAGCCCCAAGGTTTCGCGCGGCGGCCAGCCGACACCGGTCTTGCCTTCGGCGTCGGCCCCCGCGGCGTCATGCGGCGTTCTCACCGCGCCCCGGTCAGGCAGGCACGCTGGCGGACGCTTCGGTGAGCCTGCCTCTTCTCCCCATAGTTCAAGGCCTGATCCCAAAAACCTCAGGCAACAAAAAACCCCCGACTTCTCGAGGGCTTTGGACGTCTCCGGACGACTGCGGAGGAGCAGATGGTGCGCCTGGAGGGATTCGAACCCCCGACCAATGGCTTCGGAAGCCACTACTCTATCCGGCTGAGCTACAGGCGCATGGATGCTGCATCCCGCGCGGCAGGGCCGGCGGAGCGGGGCATTATCCCTGAAAGCGCGCCGCGAAGCGAACCGGATGCCAAGGATCGCGTCGGTGGGCCACCAGACCGGTCGCGAGCCGGCGCGGACGACCCGTGACGGCGCAGCGTCGGCCGGCGGCCCGGCCTGCCGCCGCCTGCCGGGCTGCTACGCTTTGCACATGGGTTACGAACGTTTCGATACGCCGGTGGTGACGCCGCCTGGGCGCCTGGCGCTCTACTGGAAGCTGGTCCGCGGCGACAGGCCGATCGGGGTGCTGCTGCTGCTGTGGCCGACCTGGTGGGCGCTGTGGCTGGCCGCTGGCGGGATGCCGCCGTGGTGGACACTGCTGGTGTTCACCGCCGGCGTGTGGCTGACGCGCTCGGCCGGGTGCGTGATCAACGACTACGCCGACCGCTGGCTGGACCCGCAGGTCGAGCGCACCCGCGACCGGCCGTTGGCATCGGGCCAGGTCAGCGGGCGCGAGGCGCTGTGGGTGTTCGCGGTGCTGATGCTGGTGGCCTTCGGCCTGGTGCTGACGATGAACCGGCTGACCATCGTGCTGAGCGTGGTGGCTGCATTCCTGGCGGCGAGCTACCCCTATCTGAAGCGATACACCTACTTGCCGCAGGTCTACCTGGGGCTGGCGTTCGGGTTCGGCATCCCGATGGCCTTCGCCGCCATCCAGGGCACGGTGCCGGCCCTGGGCTGGCTGCTGTACGCCGCCAACATCCTGTGGGCCACGGCCTATGACACCTGGTATGCCATGGTCGACCGCGAGGACGACCTGCGTGCGGGGTCCAAGTCCACCGCGATCCTGTTTGGCGACCTGGACTTGGTGATCCAGGGCGTGCTGTACGCGCTGACCTTCGCCACCCTGGCCCTGGTCGGCAGGCAGGCCGGGCTGGGGCTGTATTACGGATGCGGCCTGGGGGTGGGCGTGCTTCTGGTCGTGTACGAATTCTTCCTGACGCGACACCGCGCGCGCGGGCCGTGCTTCAAGGCCTTCCTGCACAACAACTGGGTCGGGGCGGCGGTGTTCGCCGGCATCGTGGCCGACCTGATGCTCGGGCACTGACCGCCCGGCGCGCAGCGCTAGACCAAGGTCCAGCAGACCGCGACGCAACCGCTTCCACACAATGCCGCTGACTGGCGGATCGGGAGCGGCACATGGCACAAGTGGAAGGAACGCCCCGGCAGGGGCTGATGGCGCGCGCGGCGCTGCGCAGCGCGGCGTGGGCGGAAAAGTGGTTCCCTGATGCCTATGTGTTCGCGGTGCTGGGCGTGGTCATCGTGGCCATTGCCGCGCTGCTGGCCGGGGCCAGCCCGAAGGCGACGGCAGAGGCCTTCGGCGGCGGGTTCTGGAGCCTGATCCCCTTCACCATGCAGATGGCCTTCGTGGTCATCGGCGGCTATGCGGTGGCGACCGCGCCGATCGTGGCGCGCTTCATCGACCAGCTGGCCAAGGTGCCGCGCAGCGGCCGCGGGGCGATCGTGTACGTGGGCCTGGTCAGCATGCTGGCCTCGCTGCTGAGCTGGGGGTTCTCGCTGGTGTTCGGCGGCCTGCTGGTGCGCGCGCTGGCCCGGCGCGTCGACTTGAAGATGGACTATCGCGCCGCCGGTGCGGCCGCCTACCTGGGCCTGGGCGCGGTGTGGGCGATGGGCCTGAGTTCCTCGGCCGCGCAGCTGCAGGCCAACCCGGCCTCGATGCCGCCAGGCCTGCTGCAGATCACCGGCGTGCTGCCGTTCACCGAGACGATCTTCCTGTGGCAGTCCATCGTGCTGACCGCAGTGCTGATTGGCGTGTCGCTGGTGATCTGCTGGCTCACCGCGCCCACCGGCCAGGCCGCCCGCACCCAGGCCGAGTTCGAAGAGGCCGCCGCGGGCGAGCCGCAGGCCGTGCTGCCGCCGCGCACCCGCCCCGGTGAATGGCTGGAATACAGCCCGCTGTTGACCGTGCTGCTCTCGCTGCTGGCCTTCGGCTGGCTGTTTTCCGAGTTCGCGTCCAAGCCGCTGGTCAGCGCCATTGCCAACCTCAACACCTACAACTTCCTGTTCCTGTCGTTTGGCCTGTTGCTGCACTGGCGGCCGCGCAGCTTCCTCAACGCGGTGGCCAAGGCGGTGCCCAGCACCACCGGCGTGCTGATCCAGTTTCCGCTCTACGGCGGCATCGCCATGATCCTCACCGGGGCCAAGGGCGCCGATGGCGACACCCTGGCCCACCACCTGTCGCAGGCCTTCGTGCACGTGGCCACGCAGGACACCTTCCCGGCGGTGATGGGCGTGTACTCGGCGGTGCTGGGGTTCTTCGTGCCCTCCGGCGGCGGCAAGTGGCTGGTCGAGGCGCCGTACGTGATGCAGGCCGCCAACGAACTCCACGCCCACCTGGGCTGGGCGGTGCAGGTCTACAACGCGGCCGAGGCGCTGCCCAACCTGATCAATCCGTTCTGGATGTTGCCGCTGCTGGGCGTGCTGGGGCTGAAGGCGCGCGACATCGTCGGCTTCACCTTCATCCAGCTGTTGGTGCATGTGCCGCTGGTGATCGGCTTGCTGTGGCTGCTGGGCATGACCCTGGACTACGTGCCGCCGGTGATGCCGACGCCCGCGGGCTGAACATCAAGACGGCAACGCCGGTTCAAGGGGCCCGGGCGATGACCCAGGCGTCGACGCGCTGGACCCCGGCGCGGCGCAGGGCGCGGGCGCAGGCGGCCAGGGTCGCGCCGGTGGTCATGACATCGTCCACCAGCGCGACGTGCCCGGGCAGTTTCGCGGCCGGGTCGACCGCAAAGGCCTGGCGCAGGTTGCGGCGTCGGGCCGTGGCGTCCAGCTCGGACTGCGGGGCGGTGGCGCGGGGCCGCAGGAGCGCGTCTGCGGACAGGGGCAGTGACAGGGCGCGCGCCAGCGGGCGCGCCAGTTCCAGGGCCTGGTCGTAGCCGCGCGCACGCAGGCGCGCGCGATGCAGCGGGACGGGCACCAGCGCCTGGGGGCGCGCGGCCTGGCGCAGGTGCGGCGTGGCCAGTTCGGCGAGCAGGCGTCCGGCCGCCAGATCCTGATGGAACTTGAAGCGCGGGACGAGGCGATCCAGCGGAAATCCATAGGTGAAGCAGGCCGTCGTGGCGTCCAGGGGCGGTGGCCGGCGCAGGCAGGCGCCACACAGCTCGCCGTGGGGCGTGGGCAGGGCGCAGCGCGGGCAGGCATTGTGGTTCCAGGGCAGGGCCGCCCGGCAGCCGGTGCAAAGGTCCAGTCCGCCAGCGCCCGCCTCGCCGCACACCAGGCACTTCGGTGCCCATGCAACGCGGCCGGCCTGGCGCAGCCAGTGCGCGATTCCCTTGTGATCCATGCCGATGACGGTCCGTGTCAGCCTGTCGGGTCGCAGCAGACTCTACCGTGCCGCGGACGCAGAACCGCACAGCGCGACGTGCGGCACGAAACCGGGCCTGGCCGGTCGCCACGACGCGGGGTCGCTGCTTTACGCTAGCCAGCTTCGCCGACGCACAGGATGGACCATGGCCCGCCCGGATCTGCATGACCGCATCGCGGCGCTGCGCAAGTTGCGCGTGGCGCAGGATCGGGTGCGCGTGCGCCGCATCGTGAGCCGGCGCGATGGCGTGCGGGTGGAAACCGAAGGGCGCTGGCTGGTGGCCTTCAGCAGCAACGACTACCTGGGCCTGTCTCAGCAGTTCCAGGTGACCACCGCCCTGCAGGACGCCGCCGGGCGAGACGGGGTGGGCAGCGGCGCTTCGCATCTGGTCAGCGGCCATCACGCCGCGCACGTGGCGCTGGAGCGGGAGCTGGCCGAGTGGCTGGAGCGCCCGGCCGCGCTGCTGTTCGCCAACGGCTTCCTGGCCAACCTGGCCGTGCAGCAGGCCCTGCTGGGCGAGGAGGGCGATGTTTGCGTGCAGGACCGGCTCAACCACGCCAGCCTGCTCGATGCCTCGCGGCTGGCCGGATGCCGACTGCGGCGCTATCCACACGCCGACGCCGAAGGCGCCATCCGCCAGCTGCGCAACGTGCCCGAGGGTGCGGCGATGCTGGCCACCGACGGGGTGTTCGGGATGGAGGGCGACGTGGCCCCGCTGCGTGGCCTGGCCCTGGTGGCGCGCGTGCAGAAGGCCATGCTGTACGTGGACGATGCGCATGGCATCGGCGTGCGCGGACCGCAAGGCCGCGGCAGCGTGGCCGAAGCCCGCCTGGGCGTGGAGGACGCCCCGCTGCAACTGGTGGCGCTGGGCAAGGCGCTGGGCGGCTACGGCGCGGCGGTGGTCGGCGATGCCGCGCTGATCCAGCACCTGGCCGAGACCGCGCGTCCCTACCTGCACAGCACCGCCCTGCCGCCGGCCCTGGCCGCGGCCAGCAGCGAGGCCCTGCGCCAGGCGCGACGCGACGAATGGCGCCGGGAGAAGCTCACCGGGCTGGTGGACCGTTTCCGCACCCGCGCCGCAGCCGCAGGGCTGGACCTGGGGCTGTCGGAGACCCCCATCCAACCCCTCTTGTGCGGTCCCGATGCCCAGGCGCTGGCCTGGTCGGCGGCGCTGGAGCGGGCGGGCTACTGGGTGCCTGCGATCCGCCCGCCGACCGTGCCCGAAGGCACCGCCCGCCTGCGGGTGACGCTCTCGGCGCTGCACACGCCCGAGCAGGTCGATGGCCTGGTCGACGCGCTGGCCGCCACCCGTGTGCCGGCCCCGCAGGCCGAGACCGTCGCCTGACGCCTGAATCGATGCGCTGGAGATCCTGCGGCCAGCAGCGCTGGCGTTGCCGATGAGCCTGCACGTCGAGGTCGTCGGCGCCGGGTCCCCGCTGGTGCTGCTGCACGGCTGGGCGCTGCATGGCGGGGTGTTCGCGCCGCTGGTGGCGCGCCTGCGGGATCGGTTCGCGCTGCATGTGGTCGACCTGCCCGGGCACGGCCACAGTCGAGACTGCGGCGTGCCCCTGACCCTGCAGGCCTGCGCCGAGGCGATCTGCGCGGTGACCCCGCCAGCGGCCTGGCTGGGCTGGTCGCTGGGTGGCCTGGTCGCGCTCGAGGCAGCCGCAGCTTCCGGGCAGGTGCGGGCCCTGGCGATGGTGTCCTCGGTGCCCCGGTTCACGGCGGCGCCGGACTGGCCGCATGCGGTGCCCCCGGCGGTGTTCGCCCAGTTCGAGCGCGACCTGGCTCGGGATTACCGGGGAACACTGGAGCGCTTCATCGCGTTGGATACGCTGGGCAGCCCACACGGGCAGGACACGTTGCGCACCCTGCGCGCGATGCTCTTCGCCCGTGGCGAGCCGGCACCTGAAGCGCTGCACGCCGGACTGGCGCTGCTGGAAGCCAGCGACCTGCGCCACGTGCTGCCCGGGCTGGGCATGGCGTCGTTGTGGATCGCAGGCGCGCGCGATCGACTGGTCCAGCCGCGCGGCATGCAGGCCGCGGCGGCGCTGACGCCGGATGGCACCTTCGCCCAGATCGCCGGGGGCGGGCACGCGCCGTTCCTGGCCCAGCTCGATGCGGTGGAAGCGACGCTGGTGCCATTTCTGCAGCAGGCGATGGACCGTCCGGATCCACCTGCGCGCCGGTGAGCCCGGATCGCGGCCGCAGTGTTCCGGCGCGCCGGACTGACGCGCCTGCGGCGGCTGACGGACAATAGGCGCCATGCCGATCTTCGATGTCCGCCAGTCTCGCCGCGCCGCCGCGCGCGCTGCCCCGCACTACACCGATGCCGCCGCGCTCCAGCGCGAGGTCGAAAGCCGCCTGCTCGACTCGCTGGAGTACCTGGATGCGCGCGTGCCGCAGGTCGTCCTGGATGTCGGCAGTGGCCCGGCCCACGCCGCCGCGGCCATGCATAAGCGCTGGCCCAAGGCGCGGGTCATCGCCATGGACGTTGCCCTGCCGATGCTGCGCGAAGCCAGGAAGCAGGCCGGCTGGTGGAAACCGTTCGCCCGTGTCTGCGCCGATGCGCGCGCGCTGCCGGTGGCTGAGCACAGCGTCGATGTGCTGTTCTGCAACCTGTGCCTGCACGACCTGGAAGACCTGCCCGCGGTCTTTGCCGGCTTCCGCCGCGTGCTGCGTCCGGGCGGCTTGCTGCTGTGCTCCACCTACGGGCCGGAGACCCTGGTCGAACTGCGCGAGGCCTTCGCGGGCGACACCGCGCCGCATGTGCATCCCTTCGCCCAGATCGCCCAGTTCGGGGATGCGCTGATGATGGCCGGCTTCCGCGACCCGGTGCTGGACCGCGACCTGTTCACCCTGACCTATCCGGACCTGTCGGCGCTGATGCGCGAGCTGCGGGCGCTGGGTGCGACCAACGCGCTGTCCGCGCGTCGCACCAGCTTGACCGGGAAAGGCCGCTTCGACGCCGCCAGGGCCGCCTATGCCCGCGCACGCGACGCCGACGGACGCCTGCCCAGCACCTGGGAAGTGATCTATGCCCATGCCTGGGCACCCGAGGCTGGGACCCCGATCCGCGAGGGCGGTCATGACGTGGCAGCCGTGCCGCTCTCACGCATCCCGATCCGCCGCCGGAGCTGATGCCCCAGCCCGGCTGGCCCGAGCGGCGGGTGAGGCGCATGCGCCCTGCGCGTCAGCCCGGAGGATGCCCGACCACGACCTCGCTGATCTGCATGACCGGCTCCAGGTCGGTGTAGTTGGGGATGTCCCCCAGGATTTCCTGCGCGTGCGGGCCGAAACTGGCGCTGAAGCTGTCCACTGACGCGCAGAAGATGTGGCACATGCCCACGAAGGCCGGGTCGCTGCCCGGCAGGCCGCCGGCGATGCCCTTGTCCACGGTGTAGTACAGGCAGGCATCGCCCATCTTCTGGGCGACCATCGGCATGTGCCGATTGGCGTAGTAGTCGTGGTCGAACCGCGCGCCGGCCTGGAACGGATACATGACGCTGACCTTGATCATCGGGTTCACTCCAGTAATGAAGGGTGGAAGCGGCGCGGGGTCCACGAGCATGGCACGCAACGGCGGGAGCGACCGGTGCAGTGCAGCAGGCGTGGAGGCGGACTCAGTCCGCCGAGACCTGGGCGATCCAGTCCTGCAGGTTGTAGTAGTTGCTCACCCGCGCGATGCGATCCCCGCGCACTTCGAAGAACGCTCCGCCGGGCAGCACGTAGGTCTGGCCCTTGGCCGGCGGCAGGCCCTCGTCGCTGTGGTGATAGGTGCCGTGCACCACGTATTCGGCCGCGGCGCGCTCGCCATTGGGCGAGACCATCACCACGATGTCGCGCAACTGCTCGCTGTAGCAGGCGTCCATGCGTTGCATGAAGGCGACGAAGGCCTCCAGGCCGGTTTCGCGCGCGCCCTGGTTGAGGTCGTGGGCGACGTCGTCGGTCAGCAGGGCCAGCATGCTCTGGCGATCGCCACGGTTGAAGGCGGCGTAGTAGGCCAGCACCAGTTCCGTGGCGCGATCCTGCCGGCGGGATCCGTCGATCTTCATCTGCTGCATCTTCGCAATGGGAGTCCCGAGCATCATAGCGCCTGTGGGCGCAGGCCCTAGACCGCCTCCAGGACCAGGTCGCGGTGGAAGTAGTACAGCTCCTTGAGCAGGAAGCGCCAGCTGGTGTTGAAGCTGCGGAAGCGCGTGGTCGGGGTGGAGGAGGCCAGCGCATCGATGCCCTCCTGCCGTGCCAGGCGCATGGCGCGCGCCATGTGCAGCGGATCGCTGACGATGATCGCCCGGTGCAGGTCGTTCTCCCGCATCAGGCGGGCGGCCTGGTGCAGGTTCTGGCGGGTGGTGCGCGAGACCGTCTCGATCAGGATCGCGTCGGCCGGCACGCCTTCCTTGAGCGCATAGCGACGTCCGACCTGGGATTCGGAAAAGCGCGCCCCGGCCCCGCCGAACCCGCCGGTGAAGATCAGCCGGCCGGCCAGGCCGCGCTTGTACAGGTCGATCCCGTGGCGCAGGCGTTCTTCGAATACCGGAGAAGGGCGCGCGTCGTAGGCCGCCGCGCCCAGCACGATCACTACGTCGGCCGGCGCCGCCTGGTCGCGGTCGCCAACCCAGATGATGTAGGCCGACACGCCGGCCAGCCACAGCACGCCCAGGGCGCCCAGGCGCCACAGCCAGCCCCACAGCCCGCGTCGTCGTCGCCTCATGCGCCGGCCCAGGGCAGTGCGTCCAGGTCGATATTGCCGCCGGACAGGATCAGGCCGACACGCTTGCCCGCGAACCGCGCCGGGTGCGCCAGCACCGCAGCCAGGGTGATGGCCGACGATGGCTCGACTGTCTGCTTGGTGACCTGCCACAGCAGGCGCATGGCCGCCCGCGTGTCGGTGTCGCTGACGGTCAACACCTGCGCGCCATGCTGGCCCAGCAGTTCGAAGTTGGGTGCGCCCAGGGTGCCGCGCAGGCCATCGCAGATCGTGTCGGGGACGAAATCCAGCTGCAGGGTGCCGGCGGCGAACGAACGGGCGCCATCGGCCGCGCCTTCCGGCTCGGCCAGCCACAGCATGGCCTGGGGATTGCGCGCATGCAGCGACAGGGCCGTGCCCGAGGCCAGGCCCCCGCCACCGAGGGGGGCGACGATCATGTCCAGCGGACCGGCCTGTTCCAGCAGTTCCAGCGCCGCGGTGCCCTGTCCGGCGATCACCGCCGGATGGGTATAGGGGTGGATCAGCTGCGCGCCGGTGGCCGCCTGCACCTGGGCAGCGACGCTTTCGCGCGCATGGATGGTTGGTGCGCACGGGTGCACGGTGGCGCCGTAACGCCGGATCGAGGCCAGCTTGGCCTCCACGGCGCCTTCGGGCACCACCACATGGCAGGCGATCCCGCGGGTCTGGGCCGCCAGGGCGAGGGCGCCGCCGTGGTTGCCCGAGGAGTGGGTGACCACGCCGCAGGCCGCCTGTTCAGGTGTCAGCGACCACACCGCATTGCAGGCCCCGCGGAACTTGAAGGCGCCACTGCGCTGCAGGTGCTCGGCCTTGAGGAACAGTCGGGCCCCGGAAAGTCCGTCGAGCGTGCGGCTGGTGAGGGTGGGCGTCACGCGCGCATGCGGCGCGATCCGGGCGGCGGCGTCGAGGACGTCGTCGAAACAGGGGAGGGCGTGCGGCATGGGGCAAGATTACCCGATGGCCCTGGATGCAGGCGCCAATGGCTGCGATGTGTCAGCGCTGGCAAGAATTTATGACGGGTTCAATGCGTCACGCCCAAGCTGGGATCCATACGAAAAGGTGCAGACCAGGGGGTCCGCCATGAACCGTCTCTTGATTTCCGCCCTGGCCGTGGCCGGCCTGAGCGGATGTGCCACCTACGATTACGCGAGTGGGAGTGGGCCCGGCGGCTATTACCAGGGGCGTCAGACCTACGAGTACACCTATCCGGACGGGTATTACCGCGGGTACTACGGTGGGGCGTATGGGTCGTACGGCGGCTACGGCTATGGCTACCCCGGCTACGGCTATCCCGGACCGACCTACTACGTGATCCGCAAGCGTCCGGACCATCATGGCGACCACGACCACGACCACCACCACGGCGGACACCACGATCATGACGGAGATCACCGGCCTGATCGTCCGGATGGCCATCGCCCCCCGCCGCCCATGGTCGGCGGCGGCCGGCCGGATCACCCCATCCGTCCGGGGGGTCGACCGCGGCCCCCGCATTTCGATCGTGACGTGCCGCGCCCCATGGGACGACGAGATGGGCCGGCTCGCGTCTCCGGCGGCCCGCCCCGACCTGCAGTGGCCCAGCCGCCGCGTGCGGTGAGCCCGAACGTGACCGCGCCCCGTCCGCGCGCGTCTTCGCCGTCTTTGCCAAGGGCGTCTCAAAACGGAATACGACTCCACCGGAAGGAGCGATGAGCGCTTGCGCGGAACGGGGGCGCACCGCAAGCTAGCGAACGTTGACCGGTTACGTCGTTTTCTGACGTAACACGGGCTAAGGCTTCCATGCCGACGTCCGGTGGGGAAATCTGGATCCCCCCTGTTCCGGCCCTTGCCGGCCGTCGGCTCCCATACGAACAACGCCCGGCAGTGCCGGGCGTTGTTCTTTCTGCACTGGTGTCCCGCAGCCGATCCCCCGGATCGGGAGCCGGATAAAAAAGTGGGGCCGGTAGTCCCCCGACTACCGGCCCCGGCATCCCCAACGTGCGCTAGCGGCTGGCCCCTGTTCCAAATCCAGCCTAGGCGCCCGAAGTCGCTTGCCACGATGGGTGCAGGATGTCTCAAGCAGAAGCCGTGCCAACTTTTCCGGACGCCGGCGCAGGCCGGCTCCGCGCATGAGAAAATCCCGCCCATGAACGCCTCCTTCCACGCCTACGACGTCATCGTGATCGGCGGCGGCCACGCCGGCACCGAGGCCGCGCTGGCCGCCGCCCGTGCCGGTGCGCGCACGCTGCTGCTGACCCACAACATCGAGACGGTGGGCGCGATGAGCTGCAATCCGGCCATCGGCGGCATCGGCAAGGGCCATCTGGTCAAGGAAATCGATGCGCTGGGCGGCGCCATGGCCCGCGCGGCCGACCAGGCCGGCATCCAGTGGCGCACGCTCAATGCGTCCAAGGGTCCGGCCGTGCGCGCCACCCGCTGCCAGGCCGACCGCAACCTCTACCGCATGGCCATCCGCCGCATGGTCGAGGCCCAGCCGGGACTGACGGTGTTTCAGGCGGCGGTGGATGACCTGCTGATTCAAAACGACGCGCACGAAGGTGACGCGGTGCGTGGGGTTGTGACGCAGACCGGCCTGCGCTTCGAGGCGCAGGCGGTGGTCCTGACCGCCGGGACCTTCCTGGCCGGCAAGATCCACGTCGGGCAGACCCAGTACGCCGCCGGCCGCATGGGCGATCCGCCGGCCACCACCCTGGCCGCGCGCCTGCGCGAGCGCCCGTTCGGTATCGACCGGCTCAAGACCGGCACGCCGCCGCGCATCGACGGCCGCACGCTGGACACCGCGGTGATGGACGAGCAGCCGGGCGACACGCCCATGCCGGTGATGTCCTTCCTGGGCCAGGTCGCCGACCACCCGCGCCAGGTCAGCTGCTGGATCACCCACACCACCGAGCGCACCCACGAGATCATCCGCGCCGCGCTGCATCGCTCGCCGCTGTACTCCGGTCAGATCGAGGGGATCGGTCCGCGCTATTGCCCCTCGATTGAGGACAAGGTGGTGCGCTTCGCCGACAAGGCCAGCCACCAGATCTTCGTCGAACCCGAAGGCTTGGACGTGGTGGAGATCTACCCGAACGGCATCTCCACCTCGTTGCCATTCGACGTGCAGCTGGAGCTGGTGCGTTCGATCCGCGGCTTCGAGCACGCGCATATCACCCGCCCTGGCTATGCGATCGAATACGACTTCTTCGACCCGCGTGGGCTGAAGACCTCGCTGGAGACCAAACTGGTGTCCGGGCTGTTCTTCGCCGGCCAGATCAACGGCACCACCGGGTATGAAGAGGCTGGCGCGCAGGGCTTGCTGGCCGGCCTCAACGCCGCGCGCTTCACTCAGGATCTCGAAGCCTGGTCGCCGCGGCGCGACGAGGCTTATCTGGGTGTGCTGGTCGATGACCTGATCACCCACGGCACCACCGAGCCGTACCGCATGTTCACCAGCCGCGCCGAGTATCGTCTGCAGCTGCGCGAGGACAACGCCGATGCGCGGCTGACGCCGGTCGGACGCGAACTGGGCCTGGTCGATGACGCGCGCTGGGCGCGCTTCGAGGCCAAGCGCGAGGCCGTGGCGCAGGAAACCCAGCGCCTGCGCGCGCTGTGGGCGACGCCGGCCAATGCGCTCGGTCGCCAGCTGGAGTCCGCGCTGGGCGTGGCGGTCAGCCGCGAGACCAACGCGCTGGACCTGATCAAGCGTCCGGAACTGGACTACGGCAAGTTGATGCACGTGGAGGGCATCGGCCCGGGCGTGGACGATGCGCAGGTGGCCGAGCAGGTCGAGATCGGCGTGAAGTACGCCGGCTACCTGGACCGCCAGCGCGTGGAGATCGAGCGCCAGCAGCGCAATGAAGGCACCCCGATTCCTGAGGGGTTCGACTACGCCAGCGTGCGCGGCCTGTCGGCCGAGGTGCAGGGCAAGCTCGAACGCGTGCGCCCGCAGACCGTGGGCCAGGCCCAGCGGATCCCGGGCATGACCCCGGCGGCGATCTCGCTGCTGCTGGTGCACCTGGAGCGGGCGCGACGCACGGCCGTCGCGTAGGAAGCCGATCCGCTGACAGGGCCCTGCATCGCCATGGACGACATCCACCCTATCGCGCCGGACAAGCGCGAGGCCATCCTCGACACCCTGGCGCAGATCGAGCGCAGCCACGATGTGCGCGTGCTGTATGCCTGCGAATCCGGCAGCCGTGGCTGGGGGTTCTCCTCGCCGGACAGTGACGACGGCGGACGCTTCATCTACGTCCATCCGCGCGACTGGTATCTGACGGTCAACGAGCGCACCGGGCCAGGTGAGCGCGCAGCGCGATGTGATCGAGCGGCCGATCAGCGACGAGCTGGACGTCAGTGGCTGGGACTTGCGCAAGGCGCTGCGCCTGCTGTCCAAGTCCAACCCGACCCTGTCCGAGTGGTGCCGCTCGCCGGTGGTCTACCGGCAGGATCCGGTCTTCATGGCTGGCCTGCTGCCGCTGCTGGCCGAATTCCATTCGCCGCTGGCGACCTGGTGGCATTACTTCAACATGGCGCGCAGCAACGATCGTGGCTACCTGCATGGCGCACGAGTGCGGACCAAGAAGTATCTCTACGTGCTGCGCCCGGTGCTGGCCTGCCTGTGGATCGAGCAGGTCGGCACCCTGCCGCCGATGGCGTTCGAGGACCTGCTGACGCGCCTGTTGCCAGAGGGGCCGCTCCGCGAGGCCGTCGACCGCCAGCTGACGGTCAAGCGCGCCAGTGCGGAGGTCGGCGACGGCCCGCGTGATCCGGTGATCAGCGACTTTCTGGACCACACGCTGGCGCGCATGGGCGCGCATCCACCGCAACTTGGCGCTGGCACCGGCGAAGCGGCGCGGCTGGATGCGTTCTTCCGCGCCGTCATCGGCTGAGCGTCGACGCATCCGCCACGCCATCGGGCGTTTCGTCGCGAACGCAGCTGCGGGACCGCGTGCTCAATTGAGGGGATTGCGTCAGTTCGTTGACGTGATCCGCGCGACTGATTCAGCCCCGCGGAGCCTTCACGCCACGTGCGCTCCCTGACACGGCGCAGGCGCCGATAATCCGCACGTCATCCGGACCGCGGTGTCCTGCGCATTGGCCGTGCACATGCGCGGCAAGCGCGGCGGCGCCTCGCTGGCAACGCTCGGCGGAACCCCGCCGCACACGCGCGTCTTCGGATCGACCGGACCTGTACGACGCCCCCGCCTCGTGGCGCTGCGCGCACGTGGGAAGACGGCGCGGCCGCTGGCCTTGCGCTTCCATCTGAATCATGAAGGACGATGTCGTGAAGACTCAAACTGGTGTTTCGGCGCTGGGCCGGGGCGCACTGACGCTGCTGGGCGTGGTGCTGGCCCTGCTGGGCGTGGTGTTGCTGGCTGGTGGCGTGAAGCTGCTGACCGTGGGTGGCAGCCTGTATTTCGCAGTGATGGGACTGGCCACGCTGGTGGCGGGCGTGCTGGTCGCCCTGCGCAGGCGCGCGGGGGCGTGGCTGTACCTGATCGCGTTCGCCGCGACCATCGTGTGGGCGCTGGCCGATGCCGGCCTGCAGTTCTGGCCATTGGTCTCGCGCTTGATGATGCCGGCCGGCTTCGCCGTGCTGGTGGCGCTGGCCTGGCCGACGCTCAACCGCTTGGCCGGCAAGCCCGGTCGCGCCGGCTACGCGCTGGCGGGGCTGATCGGCGTGGGCTTCATCGCCGGCTTCGCCGGGATGTTCGTCCCGCACCCGACCGTGCCGGCCACCGGCGATGGCCCGGGCCTGACCAAGGTTGATCCGGCGCACGCACAGACCGACTGGTCCGCCTACGGCAACACCAAGGGCGGCAGTCGCTTCGCGGCGCTGGACCAGATCAACCGCGGCAACGTGGACAAGCTGCAGGTCGCCTGGATCTACCACACCGGTGACGTGGCCCAGAGCAACGGCAACGGCGCCGAGGACCAGATGACGCCGCTGCAGGTCGGCGACAAGGTCTTCCTGTGCACGCCGCACAACAACCTGATCGCCCTGGATGCAGCCACCGGCAAGCAGCTGTGGAAGCACGACATCAACGCGACGTCCTCGGTGTGGCAGCGCTGCCGCGGGCTGGCCTACTTCGATGCCAGCAAGCCACTGGTGCAGCCCACCGCCGCAGGCGCCAGCCCGGTGCCGCCCGTGGCCCTGGCCGAGGGCGCCAACTGCACCCGTCGCATCCTCACCAACACCATCGACGCACGCCTGATCGCCGTGGACGCCGATACCGGTGCGTTCTGCCAGGGCTTCGGCGACAACGGCCAGGTCGACCTGAAGGCGGGCCTGGGCGCTGCGCCCGATCCGTTCTATCAGCTGACCTCGCCGCCGATCGTCGCCGGCACCACCGTGGTGGTCGGCGGACGCGTGGCCGACAACGTGCAGGCCGACATGCCCGGCGGGGTGATCCGCGGTTTCGACGTGGTGACCGGGCAAATGCGCTGGGCGTTCGATCCGGGCAATCCGCAGGACAGGCAGGCGCCCGCCGACGGCAAGACCTATGCGCGCAGCACGCCCAATTCGTGGGCGCCGATGTCCTACGACGCGTCGATGAACACCGTGTTCCTGCCGATGGGCAGCTCCTCGACCGACATCTACGGCGTGGAGCGCACCAAGCTGGACCACACCTACGGAGCCTCGGTCCTGGCGCTGGATGCCAGCACCGGCGCGCAGAAGTGGGTCTACCAGACCGTGCACAACGACCTGTGGGACTTCGACCTGCCGATGCAGCCGAGCCTGGTGGACTTCCCCAACGCCGATGGCAGCACCACCCCCGCGGTGGTCATCGGCACCAAGGCCGGGCAGATCTACGTGCTGGACCGCGCCACCGGCAGGCCGCTGACCGAGGTGAAGGAAGTGCCGGTCAAGGCCTCCAACATCCCGGGCGAACCCTATTCGCCGACCCAGCCCCGGTCGGTGGGCATGCCGCAGATCGGCGCGCAGACCCTGACCGAGTCGGATATGTGGGGGGCCACGCCGATCGACCAGATGCTGTGTCGCATCGCCTTCAAGTCGATGCGTTATGACGGTCTGTACACCGCGCCTGGTACCGACCTGTCGCTGAGCTTCCCCGGCTCGTTGGGCGGCCTGAATTGGGGCGGATTGTCGACCGACCCGGTGCATGGCTACATCTTCGCCAATGACATGCGCCTGGGCCTGTGGAGCCAGATGATTCCCTCGGCCAACCGGGACGCGGCCGCAGGCGGTGGCGAGGCGGTCAACACCGGCATGGGCGCGGTCCCGCTCAAGGGCACCCCTTACGCGGTCAACAAGAACCGCTTCCTGTCCAAGCTGGGCATTCCCTGCCAGGCGCCGCCGTTCGGCACGCTGACCGCGATCAACCTGAAAACCCGCAAGATCGCCTGGCAGGTCCCGGTGGGCACCGTGGAAGACACCGGTCCGCTGGGCATCAAGATGCACATGGCCATGCCGATCGGCATGCCGACCCTGGGCGGAACGCTGTCCACGCAGGGCGGCCTGGTGTTCATCGCCGGCACCCAGGACTACTACCTGCGCGCGTTCGACTCGGCCACCGGCAAGGTGCTGTGGAAGCAGCGCCTGCCCGTCGGCAGCCAGGGCGGCCCGATGACGTATTCGGTCAACGGCCGGCAGTACATCGTCATCACTGCCGGTGGTGCGCGGCAGTCGCCGGACCGCGGCGACGATGTGATCGCCTACGCGCTGCCGCAGTCCTGACCGGCTGCGCGAGCGCAAGCTCGGACCGGGGGCGGGTCGCCATGCGACCCGCCCTCTGCGCATGGGGATGCGCCCGGGTCGGGTGCATCGGCTTACCATGACGTGTTTCATCGGACCTATGCCCGGAACACGCGCCCATGACCGAACCACCCCGGGGCCCGCGCGCCCGACGTCACGCCACCGCCCCTTCGCCTACGCCTGCCGAGCGTGGCCTGGCGCGCGAGATCATGCGCCAGATCGAATACGCCCAGGGGGATCCCGATTTCATGACCTCCCTGGCGCGCGGCATGGCGGTGCTCAGTGTTTTTGCCCAGCACGGCGGTCGTGAAGTGAGCATGTCGCAGATCAGCGCCGATACCGGGATCCCCAGGGCGGCCGTGCGCCGGGCGCTCTATACGCTGGCCAAGCTGGGCTATGTGGGTGAGCACGGCCGCGGGTATGTGCTGCTGCCGCGCGTGCTGGGCATCGGCGGTGCATATGTGGCCTCGGCCTCGCTGTCCGTCGCCGCCCAGCCCGTGCTGGACGCGCTGCGCGATGCGGTGCATGAATCCTGCTCCCTGGCGGTGCTGGACGGCGACGACGTGCTGTACGTGGCGCGCGCCGAAACCGTGCGCATCATGTCCATTGGCCTGCGCTCGGGCAGCCGCCTGCCGGCTTACTGCACCTCGATGGGGCGCATCCTGCTCTCGGCGCTGCCTGAGGACACGCTGGATGCGTATCTGGAGCGCAACCCGCTGCGGCCACGCACCGAACGCACCGTGACCCGCACGGACGAGTTGCTGGAGATACTGGCCAAGGTCCGGCGCGAGGAAGTGTCGCTGACCGACCAGGAGCTGGAAATCGGCCTGCGTTCGATCGCCGTGCCGGTACGCGATCGCGCCGGCACGGTCATCGCCGCGCTCAACATTGGCACCCAGGCTGGCCGGGTGAGCCTGCAGACGATGCATGCGCAGTTGCTGCCGCCGCTGCGGCAGGCGGCGTTGCGGTTGGGCGCGGTGTTGAGCTGAGAGGTGCCCAGCGCGGGTGCGCGTGTTCGGGTGACGAGGCGGGGCGATGGGGTTTGCAACGTCACGGCTTGGTAACGACTTTCCCCCGAAAGGTGTCGGTGCGCAGAGCGTCTGGATGGAAGAAATCCGCTCCCGCTGTTGCTGTTGCCGTTGCTGCGGCTGTTGCCGCGGCTTGTGATTTTGCTTTTGCTTTTGAATCTCCGAGCCATAAAGCCCGCCGAGCACCGCAGCAGCATCGGGGCGAAGAGGCGCGCCTGTTTGAGCGAAGCGAGTTAAGCGCCGTCCCCGATGCTGCGAGGAGCGCAGGGGACCGGGCCGCAGGCTCGGCGGGCGTCCGGCGAAAGCGGTTTTGGTGACGTTTGCCAAGACAAAAGTCACTCGCGCTGCAAGCGCGAAAGCTTTGCTCCCGCACTTGCTTTGGCCTTCGCTCTGGCCTTAGTAGAGCACTGCAGCCATGGGACGTAGAGCAAGATCAAAGGCTTTCGCGCCTTTGGCGCGACTTCCTTTTGTCTTGGCAAAAGGAAGCAAAACCGTCTTCGCCGGACGCCCGCCGGGCCTGCGGCCCGGTCCCCTGCGCTCCTCGCAAAGTGGGGCGCGGTGCCCAAACTCGCTTCGCTCAGACAAGGGCACCTCTACGGCCCCACCTTGCTGCGGTGCTCGGCGGGCTTTATGGCTCGAAAGATCAAGAGCAACAGCAAAATCCACAGCAACAGCAACAGCAACAGCAACAGCAACGTCTACAGCGACCTCAAGGGCCAGATTCGGCGGCTTGCTCCTCCAGAATAGGCTTGGCCAAGGCAAAGGCATGGTTGGCGGCCGGCACCCCGCAATAGATCGCGGCCTGCAGCAGCACCTCCTTGATCTCATCGGCGCTCACCCCGTTGTTGCGCGCCGCGCGGATGTGCAGCTTGAATTCCTCATCGTGCCCCAGCGCCACCATCATCGCGATGGTCAGCAGCGAGCGCGTGTGCCGCGGCAGACCCTCGCGCGTCCACACCTCGCCCCAGGCGGCGCGGGTGATGAAGTGCTGGAACTCGGTGGTGAAATCGGTGCGGGCTTCCAGCGAGCGCTGCACGTGGGCCTCGCCCAGCACGGCCTTGCGCACGGCCAGGCCGGCGTCGTAACGGGCTTGTTCGTCCATTGGGGGTCTCGGTGTGATGTGGGGATCAGGCGCGCAGGAAATCGCGCAGCGTGGCGTTGAAGTCGGCGGCCGACTCAATGTTGCAGATATGCCGGCCGCCAACCTGCGCGCATTGGCCGTTGGCCACGTGCTTGGCGATGAACTGCAAATCGGCCGGCGGGCACACCGGGTCGTCGTCACCGGCGATGGCCAGCAGCGGCACGTCGATGCCGGCCAGGTCGCTGCGAAAGTCGGCCTGGCCCACCGCATGGCAACAGCCGGCATAGCCCTCGGGCGAGGTCGCCAGGAAGATGTCCAGCACCGCACGCACCTGTTCTTCGTGCGTGTCGGTGTAGTGCTCGGTGAACCAGCGCATCACCGTGCCCTCGGCCAGGGGCTTGAGACCCTGCTCGCGCACCTGCGCGATGCGCGTCTCCCAGCTCTCGCCGGTGCCGATCTTGGCGGCCGTGGCGCAGACCACCAGCCGGTCCAGCCGGTTGGCCGCGTTCAGGCCCAGCCACTGTCCGGTGAGGCCGCCGATGGACAGCCCGCAGAAATGCGTGCGCTGAATCTTCAATGCATCCCACAGCGCAAGTACGTCGCCGCCGAGCTGGTCGATGGTGTACACCCCCTCGGCGGCGGTCGACTGACCGTGTCCGCGTCGGTCGTAGCGCAGGATGCGGAAGTCGTTGACCAGTTCGACCACCTGGCCGTCCCACATCGTCAGGTCGGTGCCCAGCGAGTTGCAGAAGGTGAGCCAGGGGGCGCCTTCCGCGCCGTCGATCTGGTAGTGCAGTCGGTGGGTGGGCAGGTCGAGAAATGCCATTGCGCGGGCTCCGTCGGGAGGAAAGATCAGTCGGCCGCGAGCACGCGGTCGATCCAGGTGTTGGCCATGCCGCGCCAGCTGTCGGCGGCGAACAAGGCGTCGAGGGCGTCGGCGTCGAGGACGGCATTGACCTGTGCATCCTCGGCCAGCACCTGGCGCAGGTGGCGGCCCTCGGTCACCGCGCGCTTGGCGGCCGATTCGACCAGGGCGTGCGCGCTGGCCTTGCCCAGCGTGCCGGCCAGGGTGACCGAAACGGCCTCGGCGTAGAGCAGGCCGCCGAAGCTGTCCAGGTGCGCGGCCATGCGCGCGCGATCCAGCTCCATGCCATCGAGCACGATGCGCATCTGCGCCAGGCTGCCGGCGGTCAGGCGGATGATCTCCGGCAGGGTTTCCCATTCGGCGTGCCACTGGCCGGGCGCGCGCTCGTGCGGCTGGTTCATCGCCGCGAACAGCGTGGATACCAGTCCGGGCACGCGCGTGGCCGCGGCGATGGCCGCCACGCATCCCACCGGGTTGCGTTTGTGCGGCATCGCCGAGGAACCGCCCTTGCCGGCGCCACTGGGCTCGAAGGCCTCGCCCACCTCTGACTGCATCAACAGGACGATATCGGTGCCGATCTTGCCCAGCACGCCGGCCAACAGGGCGAATGCGGTGCCGACTTCGACGATGCGGTCGCGCGCGGTGTGCCAGGGCAGGGCGGGCAGCGGCAGCTTCAGTTCGTGGGCGAGGGCTTGCGCGACATCGAGCCCGCGCTCCTGGAGCGAGGCCAGGGTGCCGGCGGCGCCGCCGAACTGCAGCGCCAGCGCGTCCTCGCGCAGGGCGTATAGGCGCTTGCGCGCGCGCTGCAGGGCGTCGAGCCAGCCGGCGGCCTTCAGGCCAAAGGTGACCGGCACGGCCTGCTGCAGCAGCGTGCGACCGGGCAGTCCGGTCTGGCGTTCGGCCTGGGCCAGCGTGCGCAGCGTGGCGCAGAGCGCGTCGAGCTTGGGCGTGATCGCGTCCAGTGCGGCGCGCAGTTGCAGCACGGTGCCGGTGTCGATCACGTCCTGGCTGGTCGCGCCCCAATGCACCCAGCGCGAGGCGTCGTCATCGGTGGCCTTGACCCTGGCGGTCAGCGCCTTGACCAGCGGGATGGCCGGATTTCCGGAGAGCGCCGTAGCGGCGCCAAGCGCGTCCAGATCGAAGGCGTCCGCCACGCAGGCGTCGGTGATCGCGCTGACGGCACTGTCCGGAATGACCCCACAACGTGCCTCGGCGCGGGCCAGGGCGGCTTCGAAGTCGAGCATGCCCTGCAGCCGTGCGCGGTCATCGAACAGGGCGTCGATGTCGGGATCGCCGAACAGAGGGGCGAGCAGGCGGGAAGTCATCGATGCGTGCCTTCGGTGCGGGGCTTGATGAGATTATGGTGGGGTGGTGGCAGGAAGGGTGACGTCAAACTGCGAGTTGCTGTTGCTGTTGCTGTTGCTGTTGCTGTTGCTGTTGCACTTGCTCTTGGCGGTTTGTCTGAGCCGTAAAGCACGCCGAGCACCGCAGCGAGGCAGGGCCGAAGAGGCGCCCTGTTTGAGCGAAGCGAGTTTGGGCGCCGTGCCCTGCTTCGCGAGGAGCGCAGGGGACCGATGCTCAGCATCGGCGTGCGTCCGGCGAGAAGCGGTTTTGCTTCCTTTTGCCAAGACAAAAGGAAGTCGCGCCCATAGGCGCGAAAGCCTTTGCCTGTGGCGCGCCGCGGGCGCGTTGCTTTGGCCCTACCAGTCCTGAAGCCAGTTCGTATCAAAACTTGCGTCCAATATGAAAGCAAAACTTTACGGGCATGCAAGCCTTTCTTAGAAGCAAAGCTTTCGCACGGCTTCGCCGCGCGAGCTACTTTTGTCTTGTCAAAAGTAGCCAAAACCGCCACTCGCCGGGACGCGAGCCGCCGCTACGCGGCGGTTCCCTGTGCTTCTCGGAAGGCGGGGCACGGCGCCCAAACTCGCTTCGCTCAAACAGGGCGCCTCTTCGGCCCCGTCTTCCTGCGATGCTCGGCTCGCTTTACGGCTCAGACAGATGAAGCAAAGCAACAGCAAAGGCAACAGCAAGGCAACCGCCAAATCAAACGCAACTGCTAATGCAAAAGAGCGAAACAAGAAGGCTCAGTAGCTGAAAAACACCGTCTCCCCTTCGCCCTGCATCTTCACGTTCCAGGCGTACTGCCCCGGCGCAGTCTGCGCCGCGATCAGCGTGCCCCGGCGCGCCTCAGGCACCAGCGCCAGGATGCCGTCCTCGCTGTTGCTGCCCTCATCGGAGAAGTAGATGCGCGTCGGCGCCGCCTTGAGCAGCCCGCGCATGAACACCAGCGCCACGATGTGCGGCGCCTGCGCCACACCCTTCAGCCCCGGCACCCGGCCCGGCTTGATCGTGGTGAAGGAAAAGCGGCCTGCCTCGTCGGTCGGCACGCGTCCCCAGCCGTGCAGCGCCGGGTCGTGCGCGTCGCGGCGCGGATCCTCGGCGTGGTCGTAGATGCCGTCGGCATCGGCCTGCCACAGTTCCAGCACCGCATCGCTGATCGGATGGCCCAGACCGTCGTACACCGTGCCGGTGATGGTGATGCGCTCGCCCTTGGCATCGGCCGGGGCGATCTGCGTGTGGTACAGCGGTTCCAGGCCGATCCGGTAGTACGGACCGACCGTCTGCCACGGGGTCGATTGAAAGCTCATGGTTTACTCCCAGACGGTCTGCTTGCGGCCGCGCAGCACGATGTCGAAGCGGTAGCCCAGCGCGTATTCGTTCTCGGTGGTCTCCCAGTCGAAGGAGGACACCATGCGGGCCTTGGCCTTCTCGTCGGGCACGCAGTTGTAGATGGGGTCGAAGGCCAGCAGCGGATCGCCCGGGAAATACATCTGCGTGACCAGGCGCTGTCCGATGCCGCCGCCGTGCAACGAGAAGTGGATGTGCGCCGGGCGCCAGGCGTTGTAGTGGTTGCGCCACGGATACGCGCCGGGCTTGATGGTCTTGAAGCGGTAGCGGCCGTGCGCGTCGGTCAGCACCTGGCCGGTGCCCTTGAAGTTGGGATCCAGCGGCGCGTCGTGCTGGTCACCCTTGTGCAGGTAGCGGCCGGCGGCGTTGCACTGCCAGACCTCGACCACGGTGTTACGTACCGGCTTGCCGTTCTCGTCCAGCACACGACCAGAGACGATGATGCGCTCCCCCAGCGGCTGGCCGGGGAAGCCAGCGGTCATGTCCGCGGCGTGCTCGCCCAGGGTCAGGCGGTCGAGCGTGGGCCCGGTGACTTCCGAGAGCGTCACCGGGATCGCGATCGGCTCGCTGCCGACGCCGCGCAACACGGTGGATGCGTAGGGCGCGTGGATGAAAGGAGGCTGCGAGCCGGGATACGGCTTGCGGTAACCGGTAAGAGGCTTGGATTCGCTCATCGCGGGCTCCGTTGGCTGGGCGACACCGAGGCGCCGCTGTTGCTTCATGTAGAGCGGAGCTTGCTCCGCTGCTGTTGTTGCTGTTGTTGATTTTGCTTCACGCGAAAGACGCGCAGGTGTTCAGCGCGTTGGGAAAGCCTCAGCGGAGCAAGCTCCGCTCTACGAGGCAGAACGATCCTCGGCCACTCAAACCCGCTCGATCGCCAGGGCTACGCCCTGGCCGACGCCGATGCACATGGTCGCAAGGCCACGTCGACCTCCGCTGGCCTCCAGCTGGCGCAGCAGGGTCAGGGTGATGCGTGCACCGCTCATGCCCAGCGGATGGCCGATGGCGATCGCGCCGCCATTGGCGTTGACGTGCGCAGCGTCGTCGGCGACGCCCAGTTCGCGCAGGCAGGCCAGACCCTGTGCGGCGAAGGCCTCGTTGAGCTCGATCGCGTCGAAGTCTTCGATCTTCAGGCCCAGGCGGGCCATCAGCTTGCGCGTGGCCGGCACCGGGCCCATGCCCATGTAGGCCGGCTCCACGCCCGCACTGGCGAAGCCCAGCACGCGGGCGCGCGGGGTCAGGCCCAGCGCTTTGACTTGTTCGGCCGAGGCCAGCAGCAGCGCGGCGGCGCCGTCGTTGATGCCCGAGGCATTACCGGCGGTGACCGTGCCCGGCTGGCGGAAGATCGCCTTCAGCTTGGCCAGCCCTTCGAGCGTGGTGTCGGCGCGCGGATGCTCGTCGACGTTCACCTCGATGGTCTCCTCGCGCTTCTTTCCCGGCGTGGTCACCGCGGTGATCTCGCTATCGAAGAAGCCGGCCGCCTGCGCGGCAGCGGTGCGCTGCTGGCTGCGCAGGGCGAAGGCGTCCTGGTCCTCGCGCGAGATGCCGTAGCGCGCGGCCACGTTCTCGGCGGTCTCGCCCATCAGGTCGACGCCGTACTGATCCTTCATCTTCGGGTTGATGAAGCGCCAGCCCATGGTGGTGTCTTCGATCTTCTGGTTGCGGGCGAAGGCACCCTCGGCCTTGCCCATCACCCACGGCGCGCGCGACATCGATTCCACGCCGCCGGCGATGGCCAGCCTCAGCTCGCCGGCACGGATGCCGCGCGCGACGGTGCCGATGGCATCCAGCCCCGAACCGCACAGGCGGTTGATCGTGCTGCCCGGCACGCTGAAGGGCAGGCCGGCCAGCAGCAGGCTCATGCGCGCCACGTTGCGGTTGTCCTCGCCGGCCTGGTTGGCGCAGCCCAGATACACGTCCTCGATCAGCGCCGGATCGAGATCGGGATGGCGGGCCAGCAGTGCCTTGAGCGGCACCGCGCCCAGGTCGTCGGCGCGCACGCCGGACAGGGCGCCGCCGTAGCGGCCCACCGGCGTGCGGATGCCATCGATGATGAAGACCTCGTTCATTGCATCACTCCGTTCAGTGCGCCAGCGTCAGGCCGGTCAGGCGCTGCAGCTCGTCAATGGAAAGTCCGTCCACCCGTTCGACCACGCGTGCGCCGTCGGGACCGAGGTCGAAGACGCCCAGGTCGCTGTAGACGCGGCTGACGCAGCGCAGGCCGGTCAGCGGATAGCTGCATTCTGCGACCAGCTTGCTTTCGCCGGTCTTGGTCAGCAGGTCCATCATCACGTAGGTCTGCTTGGCGCCGATGGCCAGGTCCATCGCCCCGCCCACGGCGGGAATCGCGTCGGGCGCGCCGGTACTCCAGTTGGCCAGGTCGCCATGCTGGGAGACCTGGAAGGCGCCGAGCACGCAGATATCCAGATGGCCGCCGCGCATCATCGCGAACGAGTCGGCGTGGTGGAAATAGCAACCGCCGGTGAGCAAGGTCACCGGCTGCTTGCCGGCGTTGATCAGGTCCGGATCCTCTTCGCCCTTTGCGGGCGCCGGGCCCATGCCGAGCAGGCCGTTCTCGCTCTGCAGGAAGATCTCCTTGTCCGCCGGCAGGTAGTTGGCGACCTGGGTGGGCAGGCCGATGCCCAGGTTGACGTAGGCGCCTTCGGGGATGTCGCGCGCCACGCGCGCGGCCATCTGTTCGCGAGTCAGTCGCTGGTAACCGCTCATGCGCGTGCCTCCTTGTGCCCGACCGCGATCACGCGCTGGACGAAGATCCCGGGCGTGACCACGGTTTCCGGGTCCAGCGCACCGAGTTCGACCACCTCATGGACCTGGGCGATGGCGCACTTGGCCGCCATGGCCATCAGCGGGCCGAAGTTGCGCGCGGTCTTGCGGTACACCAGGTTGCCCCAGCGGTCGCCGCGATGGGCCTTGATCAGCGCGACGTCGGCGTGGATCGGGTACTCGAGCACGTAGTGCCTGCCGTCGATCTCGCGGGTCTCCTTGCCTTGCGCCAGCTGGGTGCCGTAGCCGGTGGGGGTGAAGATGGCGCCCAGGCCGTTGCCGGCGGCATGGATGCGCGCGGCCAGGTTGCCCTGCGGCACCAGTTCCAGCTCGATCTCACCGGCGCGGTAAGCCGCATCGAAATGCTGCGAATCGCTTTGGCGCGGGAACGAGCACACGATCCTGCGCACGCGCTTGTGCTTGATCAGCGCGGCCAGGCCGGTCTCGCCGTTGCCGGCATTGTTGTTGACGATGGTCAGTTCACGCGCGCCGTGTTCGATCAGCGCATCGATCAGCTGGTCTGGCATGCCGGCCGTACCGAAGCCGCCGATCATCACCGTGGCGCCATCGCGGATGTCGGCGACCGCCGCGGCGCAGGAGGGGAAAGTCTTGTCGATCATGTCAGCATCCGGCCCCGGCGTTGGTGCATCGCGTGGCATGGAAGAAATGGGCCATGGGAAGCGGTCTTCTACGTGGGCTCACGCGCACCGCGCGCGTGGAAGATGCGCAAGGTGGCGCGCCACGCGGCGCAAGGTCAATTCGAATATCGGATTAATGGGCGATATTCGAACAAATTGAACTAAGGTCTAAGTTGTTGGCCCGTCGCGCAGTCCGCGACCCCTATTCTCGTGGTGGAGGCGAGCCCAGGGCTGACGCGTCCTGGCCATGGTATGCGGACCTCGCCGGTGCGTTCAGGCGAGCTCATTCCCGAACAGATGCACTGGCGCGCATCATGCCGGACGCCCGCATTGGCGACTGCTTCTGCGGCCGCCTCGGAGGGCGTGGGCCCGCCAGACGGCTTTCATGTACCGGCCCAGGGTCAGGCAATGATGACGCGCAGGCCGCGCGGTCGTTCAGTTCATCCAGAGCTTGTTCAGATCGCGGAAGCCCCATTTGCAAGGGGATTCGAGCTGGACGATGCGGTCCTGGCAATCATCGCGCGACAGGTCGATGTCCTGCACCAGTAGGTGGCTGCGGCGCTTGGCCGAGTGAAACACCCGCACCCGCGGCTTGAGCAGCTGCCCGGCGTTCTGCTCGACCACCACGGCCAGCCGCTGCGATTCCAACAGGACCAGGGAGCCCACCGGATAGATGCCCAGGCAGCGCACGAAGGCCTTGAAGACCGTCGGATCGAAGTGCCCCGTCCAGGTAGCCATCTGCTTGATCGAGTCGGCCGGACACCAGCCGCGCTTGTAGGGACGATCGGAGCTGATGGCGTCGTAGACGTCGCACACCGCGCCCATGCGCGCCATCAGGCTGATGCCGTCCCCGGCCAGGCGATGGGGATAGCCGCTGCCGTCGACCTTTTCGTGGTGGTGCAGGGCGATGTCCAGCACCACCGCGTTCTCCACCCCGCCTTGGGCCAGCAGGGTGTGGCCGGCCTGCGGGTGCAGGCGGATCACCGAGAATTCTTCGTCGCTGAGCTTGCCCGGCTTGTTGAGGATCTCCATCGGCGTGGAGGCCTTGCCCATGTCGTGCAGCAGGCCGCCCATGGCCGCTTCCAGCACCTGCTCCTCGGGCAGCCCCAACTGGCGCGCCAGCGCGCTCATCATCGCCGCCACGGCCATGGAGTGCAGGTAGGTGTAGTCGTCGGCGGTCTTGAGCCTGGCCACGCTGATCAGCGCCTGCGGATTGCGCAGCACCGAATCGTTGATCGCCTGGGCCAGCGGCATGGCCGCCTCGGTGTCCACGCTGCGGCCTAGCCGGATCTGCCTGAACATGGCTTCGACCGTTTCCCGTCCCTGCTCCAGGATCTTGCGGGCGCGGACCATTTCGGCGGCCAGGCTGACATGGGCGACCTCGGGCTCGGTCGCGTCGTCCGCTTGCGAGGCCTCGTCGCTGGCGTACGGGTTGGCGGGCTCCGGCGCGGCCAGGTCGCAGGGCGCGGCGTCCTCGAGATCCAGGCCGCGGCTGGTGTCGATCACCACCTCGGCGACCCGGCTGGCGCGAATGCGGTCGACCTCCGACTGCTCGACCAGGAACGCGCGACGCCAGAATGGATGGTCCACCCACGAACCGGAAAACCGGTGGAGGTACATGCCGGGACGCAGTTGCTCGGATCTGATCGTTTTCAACATGCCGAATCGCTTCCTGAACGGGAGCGCGTGCCGCACGCGCGGACTCCTCGCAGCACTATCGGCCGGTCAGGCGACTTGTTGAAGGGCCTTCGTTGACTGCTGTGTTCGGGCCGGCGCCGCCTGCCCCTCCAACCCACGCCGCCGCGCCGCCGCGCGAGCATCTGCAGGGATTCCCGTTCCGACCCAGGCGTTGGCCGTCACCAGCTGCGCCAAGATGCGCGATCAGGCTGGCATGTTCGTGCTGGTGTCCCGTGAACAGGACCTTCCCTGTCACGCGCCGGGCAGGTCAACAAACGGCGAACGCCAGGCACTACGCCCGGATCGCGGCCAGATCCAGATGCACGCCGAGGAAGGCCGCGGCCTGCTCCATCGCGGTCCGCGCCGCGGGCAGCACGCCGGCCATTTCGATGAAGCCGTGGATCATGCCCGGGTATTCGATGTACTCCACCGGCACGCCGGCCTCATTCAGTGCGTCCCGGTACAGTCGGCCGTCGTCCAGGAGGGCATCGCATTGCGCGGTGATGATCAGCGCCGGCGGCAGGCCGCGCAGGTCCGCTGCGAACCGTGGGGACACGCGCGGATCGCGGGTATCGAACCCGTTGCACAGGAACGGGCCCGACATGGCCTGCATCGCTTCCAGGGTCAGGGGAGGCACCGCGCCGTTCCTGCGCCGCGAGTCGAACGCGTCCCCGGTCGGGCTCAGGTCGGTCGCCGGGTAGAACAGCACCTGGGCGCTCAGCGCCACCTCGCTGCCAAGCAACTGCTGGCAGGCCACCGCCGCCAGGCTGCCGCCGGCACTGTCGCCGGCAACAGCGAGTCGGCTGGCATCCAACCCCAGCTCCGTGGCTTGCGCCGCGATCCAGCGCACCGCGGCCACGACGTCGTCAGGCCCGGCGGGCGCCGGGTGCTCGGGCGCGCGTCGATAGTCCACCGCGACCACCGCGCACCCGGCCGTGTGGACCAGCCGGCGGCAGACCTTGTCGTGGCTGTCCAAGTCGCCCAGCGACCAGCCGCCGCCGTGCAGGTAGACCGTGGTGGCGTAGGGCGCGGTGCCGGTCCGGGGTAAATAGAGCCGCAAGGGAATCGGGCCGGCCGGACCGGCGGCCTGCAGTTCCAGGATCTGGCCCACCGGCATGGGTTCCCCGCCCAGCAGGGCGCCGACTTGAAGATAGGCCTGGCGCATCTCGGCGATGGGCAGTGACTCCAGCGTCGGCGCGCCGGAGGCCGCCATGCCGGTCAGCACCGCCAGCACGTCCGGGGTCAATCGGGCCGGGTCGAAAGGGTCTGCTTGCATGAAATCTCCAAAGTGCAGCGCGCCGTCGCGCCGGGATCAATCGATGAGCATCAGCGCATCCAGCGCCACCACGCCATGTCCTTGCGGGTAGAGCACCACCGGGTTGAGGTCGATTTCGCGGATCCGGGGCGTGCCGCACAGCAATGCGCCCAGGCGCACCACCAGCGTGGCCAGGGCGGTCACGTCCAGGGCGGGTGCTCCCCGATAGCCGTGCAACAGCGGTGCGGCCTTGAGCTGGTCCAGCTCGGCCATCACCGCCTCCACCGACAGGTCTGGTGGTAGCAGACGCACGTCGTGCAGGACCTCGGCGGTGACCCCGCCAAAGCCGACCAGGATCACCGGCCCCCACTGGGGATCGTTGCGTGCGCCGACGATCATCTCCATGCCGCGCGCGCCCATGGCCTCCACCAGCACGCCCTCGATCGGGACCTGTGCGGCGTGCTCGGCCAGATTGGCCTGCAGGCGTTGCCAACCCTGGGCCAGGGCATCGGCACCTTCCAGCCCCAGCACCACGCCGCCGACATCGCTCTTGTGGCTCAGCTGTTCGGATTGCACCTTCAATGCGACCGGCCCACCCAGCCGCGCTGCAGCGGCCTGCGCCTGTTCCAGCGTGGTGACCAGCTCGCCGCGGGCGAAGGCGATGCCCGCCGGGCCCAACAGCTGCTTGGCCCGGTATTCCGGGATCACGCCTGCGCCAGCGGGCAAGGCCAGGGTCGTCAGCGCCGGCTCGGCCTGGCGATGTGTGGCCTGGCGCGCCGCCTGGGCGGTCAACCGCCTGAGCGCGCGCAAGGCGCGTTCGCTGGTGGGGAAGTACGGCATTCCCAGCATCCGCAGCTCGGCCAAGTACTCGGCCGGAAGCACGGCCCCTTCGTCCAGGCCTGCACAGATCACCGGCTTGTCCGGGTGCAGCTCGCGCGCGGCGCGCAGCACCGGCGGCAGCTTGATCGCACAGGTGACCGGGTCGGTCTGGATCAGTCCCACCACGATCGAACCGAAGCGCCCATCCTCGAACAGGGCCGCCAGGGTGCGGGTATACAGATCCGGATCGACCAGGCCCTGGGCGGTCAGATCCAGCGGATTGCTCACCGGCACGAACGGCGGCAACGCCGCGCGCAGCGCCGGGGCATTGGTGTCGTCCACCGTGGGGAGGTCCAGCCCCAGGTCCTCGGCCAGGTCCAGGCACAGCGCCTTGAACGCGCCGGACTCGCCGACGATGGCCGTGCCGGGCGTGGGCGGGGTCGGGCAACGCAACACGATTTCGGAAATGTCGCCCAGCTCCTCCAGGGTTTCGGCCATGACCACGCCGGCGTGTTCGACCAGGGTGCGCATGACCGCGTAATCGCCGGCCATCGCCCCGGTGTGGGTCGCGGCCGCCGCGCGCGCCGCGCCACTCTTGCCCGGATGCAGCAGGACCATGCGCTTGCCCAGCTCACCGGCACGCCGGGCCAGGGCCAGCAGGCGCTGCGGTTGGCGGAACTGCTCGGCGATCATGGTGATCACCTGGGTACCAGGGTCATCGAGCAGAAACTCGACGTAGTCCTCCAGGTGGCTGGCGGCCTCGTTGCCGGTGGACACCGCATAGGACAGCGGCAGGTCGCGGCTGGCCAGGGTGGTGTTGAGCACGGCCATCATCGCCCCGCTCTGGGAGAGGATGCCGATGGCGGACCGGTCGCGGGCGGCACTGGCCTGTTCGAGCGCGATGTCCACCTCGATGAAGGTCAGCGGGATGCGCTGCCGGTAATTGATGCTGCCCAGGCAGTTGGGGCCTTCCACCAGCATGCCGGCCTGCGCGGCAATCCTGGCGATCTCGCGCTGCTGGCTCAGGCCGGTCTCACCGGCCTCGCCAAAGCCGGCGGAGAAGATCACCACGGCCCCCACCCTGCGCTCGGCCAGGGCCCGCACCGCGTCCAGCACCGCCGGTTGCGGGATGGCCAGCACCGCCACGTCCACGCCCTCGGGCAGAGCCTGGATCGCGTCCAGGCAGGGGCGATGGCCAATCCGGTCGCGCTTGGGATTGATCAGATGGATGTCGCCGGCATAGCCATTGCGCTCCAGGTTGGCCAGCACCGAGGCGCCCAGCGCGCCTGGCGTCGGCGAGGCCCCGACGATGGCGATTGAACGCGGCATCAACAGCCGCTCCACCGAGGAGTGCCGCGCGCCCAGGGACGGCGGCCGGGTCGTCTGCATGTCCATCGAGTCCTCCCGGTCGGCCTTCAGGCGCGCTGCTTGGTCAGGTCGTAGGCGCCCAGTCCAGGCTTGTAGCTCTTCTCGTCCAGGAACTGCTTGAGGCCTTCCTTGCGGCCCTCGTCGTAGCTGTTGGCCGCCTCCTGCGCGCGCACCAGGAAATCCTCGGCATTGTCGTAGGTCATCTCGCGCACGCGGCGGACCGCATCCTTGGTGGCCTTCAGCGCGACCGGGTTCTTCTTGCGCAGCGCCTGGGCCACCTCGTTCACGCGTGTCCGCAGCGCCGCGGCGGGCAGGGCTTCGTTGACCAGGCCCCAGTCGGCGGCGGTGCGGCCGTCGATCGGCTCGCCCAGCATCGCGTGATACATCGCGCGGCGGAAGGAGAGCAACTCAGCGGCGACCTTGGAGGCGCCGCCGCCCGGCAGGATGCCCCAGTTGATTTCCGACAGGCCGAATTTGGCCTCCTCGGCGGCGAAGGCCAGGTCGCAGGCGAACAGCGGGCCGTAGCCGCCGCCGAAGCACCAGCCGTTGACCATGGCGATGGTGGGCTTCTGGTACCAGCGCAGGCGACGCCACCAGCCGTAGCTCTCGCGCTGGGCCTTGCGCGTGCCGGCCAGGCCGTCGGCCTCGGTGTCGCGGAAGTACTCCTGCAGGTCCATGCCGGCGGTCCAGGCGCTGCCCTCACCGGTCAGCACCAGCACGGCGACATCGTCGCGGAATTCCAGTTCGTCCAGCACCGCCATCATGCGGCGATTGAGCGCCGGGCTCATCGCGTTGCGCTTCTGCGGGCGGTTGAATTTCACCCAGGCCACGCCGTCCTCGACGGCGTAGGCGACGGTGTCGTGTTCGGGGTTGCTGCTCATGTGGATCACCTTCAGTGGGGGGGAGAATGGGAACTTCCTCCTCCCTCTGGGAGAAGGTGCCCTGGAGGGGCGGATGAGGGTCCGGGCGACGTCTCGCGCGCTTGAATCCGCGATGCGCTTTCGCGCCGGACCCTTGCCCCAAGAATCAAAACGGGTACTGCGGCACGGCGTCCTTGATCGTGACCCACTGCCAGTGGGTGTACTGCTCCCAATCGGCCGGCCCGCCCACGCTCGTTCCATTGCCCGAGGCGCCAGTGCCGCCGAACGGGTTGATCACCTCGTCGGCCACGGTCTGGTCGTTGATGTGCAGCAGGCCGGTGTGCAGGCGCTCGCCGATGGCCATGGCGCGGCCGACCGAGGCGGAGATCACCCCGGCCGACAGGCCGTACTCGGTGGCGTTGGCCAGCTCCACCGCCTGATCGTCGCTGTCGAAGCTGATGATGTTGGCGACCGGGCCAAACACTTCTTCGTCGAAGGCGCGCATGCCCGGGGTGACGTTGGACAACACCGTGGCCGCATAGAACAGGCCTTCATGGGTGCCGCCTGCCTCGACCACCGCGCCGGCGGCGACCGAGGCATCGACGATGTCCTTGACGTGCTGCAGCTGGCGCTGGTCGATGATCGGGCCCAGCGCGACCTGGCCGGTGGCCGGGTCGCCTACCGGCAGATGGCGTGCCTTTTCGGCCAGGCGCCGGGTCAGTTCGGCCGCGATGCTGCGCTGGACCAGCACCCGGCCGGTGGCCATGCAGATCTGGCCCTGGTGGAAGTAGGCACCGAAGGCGATGGCCGAGACCGCCAGGTCCAGGTCGGCATCCTCCAGCACGATCAGCGAATTCTTGCCGCCCAGCTCCAGTGAAACCTTCTTCAGGTGCCTGCCGGCCAGCTCGCCGATCCGGCGCCCGGCGCCGGTCGAGCCGGTGAAGGCGATCATCGGCACGCCCGGCGCCTCGACCAGAGCCTGCCCGGCCTCGGCCTCGGCCCCGCCCGGGACGACGTGCAATAGGCCCTCGGGCAGGCCTGCAGCGGCCAGCACTTCGGCGATCACAAAGCCACCCGCGTAAGGCGTGCGCGGGTCGGGCTTGAGCACGACCGCATTGCCCACGGCCAATGCCGGCGCCACCGAGCGCAGCGACAACACCAGCGGGAAATTGAACGGCGAGATCACCCCGACCACGCCCAACGGCAGCTGACGCGCAATGCTCAAACGGCCTGGCACGCTCGGCAACACCTGCCCGTTGGCCTGCAGCGGCATGGCCGCCGCGCGCTGCAGCAGGACGATGGCTTCGCGGACTTCGTGCTCGCCCTTGGGCAGGATGCCGCCGGTCTCGCGCGCCACCAGTGCCGAGGCCGCCGCCGCGTGCTCCTGCAGGATCGCTGCGGCACGATGAAACACGGCCGCGCGCTCGCGCGGTGGCGTTGCCGCCCAGGCGCGTTGGGCCGCGCGTGCGCGTGCGACGGCGCTGGCTACGTCCTGGGCATTGGCCTGGCCGACGCGGTAGAGCGACTCGCCGTTGCCTGGTTCGATCACGTCCAGGGTGCCGCCCTGCGCATCGACCCAATCGCCATTGAAGATCTTGCCGCGCCAGGCCTCGACGCGAGCCAGGGAGGTGGTGGTGATGTCCATTGATGTGCTCTGAAGGATGGGAAAGGAGGGCTTCAAATCGCGGTGGCGGCCAGGCCGCCATCGACCGGCAGGTTGACGCCGTTGATCCAGCGCGCCGCGTCCGACGCCAGGAACACGATGGCCTCGGCCACCTCGTCGGCGTAGGCGGGGCGTTTCATCTTGGCGCCGTCGGCGGCGACCCGGTCCGGGCCCAGCATGGTCACGAAGTCGCCCAGGATCGGGGTGAACACCGGGCCGGGCGCGACGCTGTTGACCCGCACGTCGTGTTGGGCGAACCAGTCCTGCGAGCGCAGCGCGCTCCACACGATCAGCGCCTCCTTGAAGTACTGGTAGCAGGTGGCCTGCTCCACCGGATGCTGGGCCAGCCACTGCGCACCGGCGGCATAGTCCGCGGTCTGCGCCAGTTCGCGATGCAGTTGCAGACGCTGCGGCCACTCCGCGCCCAGGATCGAGGCGACGTTGACCACGCTGCCACCGGGCACGATGCGCGGCAGCAGCGCCTGGGTCAGGTGACGCAGCCCCAGGTAGTTGATCCTGGCCACCAGGTCCACCGGTGCGGTACCAGGCACGCCTGCGATATTGGCCAGCGCATCGATGCGCTCGGGCAGTTGCGCGACCAGCGCGTCAATCGCCGTCGGGTCTCCCAGATCTGCCTGGTGAAAGCCGTCCAGGGTCATGCTGGCTGGATTGCGATCCACGCCGATCACGCGCGCGCCCCGGAAGCGAGCCAGCCTGGCCACCTCACCGCCGATGCCCGAAGACACCCCGGTGACGATGAGCGTTTTGTTGTGCAGATTCATGGGCGTGACCTCGGTTCAGAACACATGGATGTATTGGAGGTTGAGACTGTTGCCGGCCGCGGCGTTTTCCACGTCGACCGGCAGGTACAGGTTGGTATTGAGGATGTTGCGTTGGTCGATCTGCCAGGACGTTCCTGGCCCCAGGTAGAACTTGCGTTGCTTGCTGTCGGCCACGCGCACGCCGTTGGTCCGGTTGTCACGCAGCTGCTGCAGGTAATAGCCGTTGATCCCCAGGCGCAACGTGGGTGCGACCTGATAAGAGGTTGCGAAATTGAGCCATGCCGCATCGCCGGCCTTGCCGTTGCGAAACACAAAGCCGGGGATGGGCGGTGGATTGGAGGCCTTGTCGGCGCGGAAGTTGTAGACGTAGTTCAGGCGCCCGCTGATCTCCCACTCGGGGGTCGGCAGGAAGGTGAAGGCCCAGTTGGGGATCACCGACCAATAGCCCGAACTCTGATTCAGATCCAGGTCGCGGTCGAACTTTCCGACCGGCGCGACCGCATCCAATTCAAAGCGTTGAATGAACACCGGCCTCCCCTCGCGCATCACCGGCAACATCTGCAGGTAAGGGCCAAAGGTGACATCGCCCATGCCGAAGCCGTTGTCGCGCAGCCGCACCGGGCTGTTTGCCGCAAACGACGCGTCCAGGTTCACCAATGGCACCAGAGCGGTGAAGCCCAGCACCCCGCCCAGCGGACGGTAGCTGGTGGCGTAGGCCACCTGGGTGAGCAATAGGGTCGAGTCGATACGCGGGCGCCGGAAGGCAGGGACGTCGTCACCGTTGGCGTCCTTGATCTCATCCAGGTGGCTGATGGTCAGGTAGGGAACCACCGCCCAGCCCGGTGTGGTCCGGGTGAATCCATCGAGGAAGCTGGTGCCGCCTGTGTTCAGCCCATTGGGCAGCTGTACGGTCTGGGGCACTTGCTGCGCTGCTGCGGGTGTTGCCAATAGGCAGCTCAGCACGGCGAGCCCAAGGCGCCGCACAGCGATGGGAGCGCAAACGTCGTTCACGATGAGATCTCCTGAGTGACAGGGGAGGGTGGGGCGTGGGGAGGAATCGAGGCGCGCACGCCGACGGCCACCGCGCAGGGCGAAGATGGCGTGAGGGTGTAGGGCCGGGACGCCATGGCATCGCCATGGGCCGGGGGAAGGCGGATTAGCTCGGGTCGATCTCGACGCGCGACAGCAGATCCAGAGCGCGCAGCAGCGATCCGGACTGGGACTTGCTCAGTGCGTTGGTCAATGCGGCTTCCATCCGCTGGACGCGGCCTTCTGCCTGTTCCAGCAGCGTCTTGCCCGTGGCGGTCAGATGCAGGTGTTGCATGCGACGGTCCTGACGCCCGCGCACCTGGCGCAGCAGCCGACGCTTGACCAGCCGTGCGATCACGATGGCCAGGTTGGGCGGTGAGACATCCAGCGCCTCGCACAGCAGCCGCTGGTTGGTGCCGGGATTGGCGTCGACCAGCACCAGTACGGAAAAATCCACCGGCTTGAGGTCGAACGACTGCACGCACTCGACGAAGATCCGCCGAATACGCAACTCGGCCCGGGTCATCCTGAAGCCGAGCAGGCAGGTCAGCCTGCTCAGGTCGAGCGGATCGAGCGACTCGCTGGGATCGGCGGGGGGCGGGCTGCTCAAGTGCGCACGACCAAGCGTGGGAAAGGGTGGATGACACAGCATAACCCTTTCGCCCGCAGGCTCCGCCCAGGGAGCGGGATGTGGCGCACACGCGATTGCTGTTGATTCCAGGCATTGGATCGTTCCGCTTGCGCATCGTGGTGTTGGGGCCGATTGGAGCGTTGGACCAGGGCCGCAGCGGTCATCCCGCGTGCGTCAACTCGCGTCGCCCATGCGGCCAATCGCTCAACGAAATAAAAGTTATGACTAATAACTATTATGGGCAAGCTGCAGTGCAGCATGCTGAGTCACGCCTCGACAGGCGGCGCCGTCACGGAGGTGCGGTACGCACGCGCCAGGTATGCGGGGCGGCCGAGGTCGGTGCCGCGGCGCGTGTTGCTTGGGCCTGGCGACATGGATCAGGGGCGCGGCCATCACCGTGGCGGGCGATGAGCCCGTGACTCTGCATCCCGCCATCCAGTCCGACGGTCTTGCGCGGAAGAGTTGCGGGGCAGGGTGCCCGGCGTCCGGTCTCGATCCAGCTGCCTGTAGATCGGTCCGGGCGCGAGCGCAGCGGCGCGTTCGGGCTGTTGCACGCCCGTGGCGTCGCCGGCCATTCGGCGGATCAATCCGAGACTAGGCTTCCAGTGCGATGCGCGCCGGTCGCCGGTCGCGCGCACGGTGCCGCACAGGCGATGCAACGCAGGTTGGCATCGGCCACCGTCGTGCGCACGACGGCCTTGACCCGCAGCATGTCCGACTTAGCCTGAAGCACGCGAGCAGGACGGATCATGCGGCCGAGGGCGCGGACACGCATCGAGGTTATCGAACACAAATCCGCAAAAGCCATTGACCCCGCACGGCACGAAGCTGGTGGCGATGCATCGGCGATGCGAGGAGGAGAGGCGACTTGCGCGGTGCAGGGTGACAGTGGGGCGTAGCGGCCTTGGCCCTGGCGCCTCCCCGGGAAACGACGGGCAGTTCCTGTGGTCGCTCGAGCGCCCGGATGGCGGCGCGTCACACAGCGCGGATGGGGCATGGCCGCGCCGCGCGGGCACGGCCATGCACGCGGTTACGGCGTCTTCTTGGTGGCCTTGTCCAGCGTGGTCAGGATGCCGCGCAGCGTGCCGACCTCGACCTGTCCGGGCGCCGACGCGGTGCCGAGCATGCCGAAGGTCATCGCCTGGCCAAAGGTTTCACCGGCCAGGCGGGAGACCACGCCGGTCGGACCCATCGACATGGTCAGCAGCGGGCGGTCGCTGCTCTGGCGCATCTGCCAGGTGGCATCGAGCAGCTTGAGCACATCGCCCGGGTTCTGCGGCATCACTGCGATCTTCAGCACATCGGCGCCCAGCGCCTGCTGCTTGCGCAGACGGGCGACGATCTCGGCGGTGTCCGGCGTGGCGTGAAAATCGTGGTTGGACATGACGATGTAGGCGCCGGCCTGGTGCGCGGCAGCCACGATCGACTTGACCACCGCCTGGTCGCGGAACATCTCCACGTCATACAGGTCGGCGGCATGGGCCTTGATGAGTGCTGCGTAGAGCTTGCCGTAGTCGGCATCACTGATCGCGGTGGCGCCGCCCTCGGCCTTGGTGCGGAAGGTCAGGATCACCGGCTTGCCCTCCGCCGCGCTGGCGACCTGCGGGGCCAGCTTGACCAGCGCCTTGGCGTCGGTGGCGATGTCCAGGTAGTCGATGCGCCACTCGACCACGTCGGTGTCGGCGTTGGCGCCGATCCGCTCGGCCTGGGCGATCGCCTCGGCCGCGGTCTTGGCCGTGATCGGCACGATGGTCTTGGGCGCGCCCTGTCCAATCACCACGCCCTTGACGGCGATGGTACGGACGGGAACGGCAGCGGCGGAGGCGTCGGTCATGTCGGTAGCGGCGGCGGCGGTGCTGACGCCGGCCGTCATCGAGATGGCCAGCAGCACGCGGGCGGCTAGGGTAGTACGGGCAAGCAACATATGAGTCCCTCCCAGGTGGATTTCGTGGCGCGACCAGGCGCGCGAAAGCGTTAGAACGTGATCTTGGCCTGCAGGCCGACCGCCAGGGCGTTATCGGTCTGGGTATAGGCGAAGGTGCCGGGGTTGGTGATGTACTGCACATCCGGGCGCAGCATCAGCCAGGGGTTGACCTGGAAGCTGTAGGACAGCTCCACCAGCTCTTCGGCGCCGGTCAGCCCATACAGGGGCGAGTCGGCAGGCACGCCGGCGTTGGCCAGCGTGGCGCGCCGGGCATCGATCAGGCGGTGGTTGATGTCCGCTCCGACATAGCCCAGCGCGATGCGGTCCTTCTCGCGGTGCCCGATGCCCTGCCACACGCCACCGATCGCGTACCACCGGCTGATCTGCGCGGTGTCCTTGTCCGAGGCCATGTACTCGGCGAAGGCGGTCAGGCCGATCTCGGGATTGGCGCCCGGGGTATAGGCCTTCTGTTCGGCCAGCACGTAGGCGCCATCACGGCCGGTGACCGCGCCGGTGTCCAGGCCCTTCCTGGAAACGCGCGAGGAGTCGTAGTAGCCGCCGAACTTGTAGACGCCCGGCAGGCGCGTGCCGGCGAAGGGCTTCCAGGTCACTTCCACGGGGAACAGCGAGCCGGTGGTCCCGGACACGCCAGGGCGGAAGGCGTTGTGCACATTGTCGCCGGACAGGTTGGGATTGACCTGGAACCAGCCCGCGCGCACGTTGACCGAACGGGTGAGCTGCTCGGCGAACTCGCCGCCCCAGCGTGCGGTGGGGTAGTTGTACCAGCCGCTGTTGCCGCTCATGGACAGCGGGTGCGCGCAGAACGCGGCGTTGACGAAGCTGGTGCCCGCGCTGAGGCCGCCGAACTGGTTGCCCATCGCGTAGAAGCCCAGCTTGAAATAGGACCGGCCGTCGTTGAACTTCTGGTCGTAGCTGAATTCACTCAGGCGTGTGTACTGGCCGCCGTAGGCTTCCTGGATCGGGAAGCGGTTGCCCACCAGGTCGGCAGAAGTGCTGTTGCCACGGCGGTCGTTGAGGGTGAAGCGCAGGGTGCCGCCGTTCCAGCCGGCCAGCTTGCCCATGTCCAGGTCCACGCCCACGCGCACCTGCTGCGCATAGCGCGCGCCGGTGTCCAGGCCGCCGTCGACCACGCCCATGGCTTCGCCGGTGTAGTCCCCGCGCAGGGTGACGCCCTTGTCCACCAGCGCGGCGCGCTCGCCGTTCCAGCCGCCGAAGAGGTTGTCGGTGTCGTAGGCATCGGCGGCGGCGGCCGGGTGGGGCAGCGCGCACAGCAGCGCGACGGCGAGTGGCGCCAGGGCCAGGGAAGGACGTGCAGACACGGTGGGGCGGTACGACATGGAAACAGGAACCTTGATGTGAGGGAGGTGGGACGCGGGCAGGCTTCGATCCGATGCCAGCCCTGCGATGTCAGCGACCCACGGCGCGCGGCGCGGACAACGGCGAGGTGGCCCCTTCCAGCGAGGTCACGGTGGCCGTCACGCCGTTCAAGCCGGCCGCGTCGGAAAGGGTGAGGCGGAAATGGCCTTGCCCCTGGGCGTCGGTGGCGACCGACGCGCTGCCCAGGTAGTGCGCGGCTTCGTCGTCGGTGGCCTTGGCATTGCCGAAGACCTCGATGCGATGCACGGTGTTGGACGCGCCCAGGAAATGACCCGTTACGCTCAGGTCCTGTCCATCGCGTCGTGCGCTGTCGATGACGGGCGCGACGATACCCCCGTTGGGCGCGGGCTGGCAGTTCTCGTTGACGCGATCACTGCAGATCCTGGCCAGCTTGTCGGGATCGCTGTGGACGCCGCCGCCGCGCGAGCCGACGAAACTGGCATGCTCCAGGCCCGGCACGCCGAACACGATCGCGCCACGCCGCTGGCCCGGGACACAGGCGCCACCGGCCTGGCAACGCATGATCTTCAGCCCGTTGCCGGTGATGCTGTTGGCGCTGATGCGGTTGGGCAGCGAGGTGGGTTGCGGGCGCACGGCCACGCCGATGCCGTTGCCGGTGATGGTGTTGTCATCGACCACGTTGTCGCGCCCGGTCAGGCTCACTCCGATGGAGTTGCCGGTGAAGGTGTTGGCCGCGATGGTGTTGCGGTTGCCCCAGTTGATCTGCAGGCCGTCGGAGTAGTTCTCGAAGCGGTTGCGGATGACGGTGTTGTCGTTGCCCCATAGGATCTCGATGCCCTGCGAGGGTTCGGGATTGGCATCGGTGGAGCGGAACACGTTGTCGGCCACCAGGTTCCAGGCCGCGCCCCGGGTCAGCTCCAGGCCGTCGCCGTTGTCCAGGAACTCGTTGCGCACGATGCGGTTGTGGATCGTGGTGGTGGCGGTCGACTGTCCGCTGCCGTCGTCGCCGGTCAGCATCACGCCCGCGCCGCCCTTGTTGGCGACGATGCGGTTGTCGTGGATCTCGCTGCCCGAGGCGCGGTTGACCAGCACGCCGATGCAGAAGTTGCGAATCTCCAGTCCGGCCAGTTCCACCCCTTGCGTATCGCGCAGGATTAGGCCGGGCAGGGTGGTGGTGCGCACGTTGGTGCCGTACTGGCCTTCGACCGCGCCCGGGCAGGCCTTGGTGCCTTCGCCGGTGACGTAGGCCGCGCCATCGATGGCCACGTACTGCCCGGCCTGCTGCCAGGGCAGCCCGACGATGGCGACCGGGCCGTTGATCGCCGGCAGCGGTTTGGCCGGCTTGATCACGTATGGCGCGGTGCCGACCGCGGCGATCTCGATCCGGTAGGTGCCCGGGGCCTGGTTGGCGGTGGTGATGGCCCAGCGCAGCGAGCCGGGTGCGTCGTCGTCCGCGTAGCGGTCCACCGTGAGCACCTGGCGCGGCGCCGGTGTCGGCTCGGCCTGGTGGGCGGCCGCCACGGGCAGCCAGGCCAGCAGGGCCACCGGCAACAGACCGGCGAATGAAACGGATCGACGCATACAGCACTCCAACAGACAGGAAAGGCGCCAGGCCCGCGCTTGGGTCCGACACGCCGCGGCGCACGCACAGTGCGGCGCCGATGACGGCCGTCCGGAGGCGGCCTGAACATGGGCGTACACGCTAGGTGGCGAAGCTGTCAGTCAGCAAGTTCGAATATCGCTTATATGGGCGATATTCGAACGTAATGGCTACGACCTTGGTCCAATACCTGGCGCCGTCGAAGGTCGCGCGCAGGCCGCCGGGCGCCGATTGCCGTCGGCGCAAAGCCAAAGAATCACGCGTCTTCCGCCGATATGGGCCGCGCCAGCGCGCGGCGTGGTTCCCTACAGTTCGATAGTTCGTGTATTGTCGCAGCATGGACGAAGATCGAGCTGTCGCCGCCTTATCCGCCCTGGCCCATGCCCAGCGCCTGCGCGTGTTCCGGGCCCTGGTGGTGGCCGGACCGGATGGACTGGTCCCCAGCGTGCTGGCTTCGCGGCTGGAGGTGGCTCGGAACACGCTGTCCTTCCATCTCAAGGAACTAGCCCATGCAGGGCTGGTCGACATCGAGCCGCAGGGCCGCAACCTGATTTACCGCGCCCGCTATGACCGCATGACCGGCCTGCTCGACTACCTGACCGAGCACTGCTGCCAGGGCGGAACCTGCGAGGCATCCGCCGCAGCCGCTCACCAGGTGTGCGAGGGATGAGCCCAATGCCGCACCCGCTTGCGAACCGCGGCTTGTCGACATCCTCCGCCCTGACACGAAGCCCGGCGATCGCCGCACGCGTGGTCGCGCGGATGTGCGGCCACGCCGAACACCCAAGCCCCCTTTCCCTTCGCTGTTTCCCCCGCTGAGGCGCCCATGAGTCCCATCACGATCTATCACAACCCCGACTGCGGCACCTCGCGCAACGTGCTCGGCCTGATCCGCAACAGCGGCGTGGAACCGACCATCATTGAGTACCTCAAGACCCCGCCGGACCGTGCCACCTTGACCGCGCTGATCGCCGCCATGGACGTCCCCGTGCGCGCGCTGCTGCGCGAGAACGGCACGCCCTACGCCGCGCTTGGCCTGGACGATCCGGCACTCGGCGATGACATACTCATCGACGCGATGCTGGCCCACCCGATCCTGATCAACCGGCCTATCGTGGTCACCCCGTTGGGCACGCGCCTGTGCCGGCCTTCCGAGCAAGTCCTCGATCTGCTGCCACAGCCGCAGCGCGGCGCGTTCAACAAGGAAGACGGCGCGCCGGTGGTGGATGAGGGAGGCGAGCGTGTCTGAGTCGCTGGAGGCGTTGCCCAACCTGGATGCGGCGTCGTTTGCCCGGCCCGATCCGTCGCGCCTGTTCTCGGTCGAACGCGCGGCCCACCCGCCACGCTTTCTGCTGCTCTACGGTTCGCTGCGCGCGCGCTCGTTCAGCCGCTTCGCCGCAGAGGAATCGGCACGCCTGCTGCGCGCGCTGGGCGGGGAGACGCGCCTGTTCGACCCCACCGGCCTGCCGCTGGTCGACGAAGCCAACGAGGACCACCCCAAGGTGCAGGAACTGCGCGCGCTGGCCACCTGGGCCGAGGGCATGGTGTGGAGTTCGCCCGAGCGCCACGGTGCCATGACCGGGGTGATGAAGACCCAGATCGACTGGATTCCCCTGTCGTTGGGCGCGGTGCGCCCGACCCAGGGCAAGACCCTGGCGGTGATGCAGGTCTCCGGTGGCTCGCAGTCGTTCAACGCGGTCAACCAGATGCGCGTGCTGGGACGCTGGATGCGGATGCTGACCATCCCCAACCAGTCCTCGGTGGCCAAGGCCTGGCAGGAGTTCGACGAGGCCGGGCGGATGAAGCCCTCGCCCTACTACGCGCGCATCGTGGATGTCATGGAGGAGCTGATGAAATTCACCCTGCTCACCCGTGACGTCGCCGACTACCTGGTGGATCGCTACAGCGAGCGCCACGAGGCGGCCGAGCGCCTGTCCACGCGCGTGGCGCAGGACGCCATTTAGGCGCCGGTGGCGGTCGGCGCGTGGTTTGGGAATACTCCCCGCAGCCGACCGGCCCTGGAGGCACGATGGCGCAGCGGATCACCCTGATCGAACCCGGCCCGCAGGCCCTGGCGCTGCTGGAACGCGTCGGCCTGCCCACCGATGACCTGCACGATCCCGTGCCGCGCGCGATGCACGCGCTGTGGGACGGCGAACAGTTGCTGGGCGTGGTCGCGGTCGAACTGCACGCCGCTTGCGGCCTGCTGCGCTCGTTGGCCGTGGCCCCGGAGCAGCGCCTGGCCGGCGTGGGCAGCGCGCTGGTCGCCCATGCCGAGCAGGATGCGGCCCGTGCCGGCGTGCGCGATCTCTACCTGCTCACCACCAGCGCCGAGGCCTTGTTCGTCAGGCTGGGCTACACGCGCATCGCACGCGAACACGCGCCACCGCAGATCGCCGCCACGCGCCAGTTCAACGGCCTGTGCCCGGACAGCGCGGTGTTCATGCACAAGGCACTGGGCTGAAAGCGACAACCACGGCTCAGCATGCCTCGCTGAGTTGTTTTGCTGCCAGAGACGGCGAACCAGACCGTGGGCGCGGCCAGCGACGGTCCTGTCCTTGGTTTGCCAGCTTTTCAAGCACGCATGGTGACCGAGGGGAGTCGGGACCAGTGCGCATTCGCGCTTCGATCCACGCCTCAGGCGTTGAACGGACCCTCGCCCAGCCTGGTGCGCGTGCTGTCCACGCCGGTTCCGCATTCGCGATGGCAGGCGCGTCTCAGTCCAATGTCTGACCCGGGAAGCCCGCATACGCTTCGGCGATGGTGGCGCGGCCGGCGCGGCTGGCCAGCAGGGTGTCCAGTTCGGCGCCGTGCACGCGGGTGGTGAACGCATCCAGTCCCGGCAAGGTGTGCAGCATGGAGGTCATCCACCAGGAGAACCGCTGCGCGCGCCAGACCCGGCGCAGGGCCAACTCCGAATAGCGCGCCAGCGCTTGAGGTTCGCCACCGGCGTAGGCCTTGTCGAACAGGCTGGCCAGCAGGCCCACGTCGGCCATCGCCAGGTTCAGGCCCTTGGCGCCGGTGGGCGGCACGATATGGGCGGCGTCGCCGGCCAGGAACAGCCGACCGTGCTGCATCGGCTCGACCACGAAACTGCGCAGCGGCGCGATGCTCTTCTCCAGGGAAGGGCCGGTCTGCAGGCGTTCGGCCAGGTCCGGCGACAGGCGCGCGCGCAGCTCGTTCCAGAAGCGCGCGTCGGACCAGTCGTCCACGCGTTCTTCCGTGGGTACCTGCACGTAGTACCGCGACCGGCTCGCCGAGCGCATGCTGCACAGGGCAAAGCCGCGCGCGTGGCGTGCATAGACCAGTTCGTCATTGACCGGTGGTGTGTCGACCAGGATGCCGAGCCATCCGAACGGATAGACGCGCTCGTAGGTCCGCAGCACGCCTTCGGGAATCGTCCGCCGGCTGACGCCGTGGAACCCGTCGCAGCCCACCACGTAGTCGCAATCCAGCCGGGTGACCACGCCGTCCACGGTGAAGTCCAGCCAAGGGCGGTCTCCGTCGACACCGCCGATGGCGACATCATCGACCTCGTACAGGGTTTGCCCGCCCTGCGCGGCGCGTGCGTCCATCAGGTCGCGCGTCACTTCGGTCTGGCCATAGATGGTCACCGGCACGCCGCCGGCATCCAGGTCGATGTGCTCGCGGCGTCCGTCCAGCAGGAGTTCGAAGCCATGGTGGACGATGCCTTCGGCATGCAGCCGTTGCGAGGCACCGACGCTGTCCAACAGATCCACGGTGCCTTGTTCCAGCACGCCGGCGCGGATGCGCGAGAGCACATAGTCCGCGCTGCGCCGCTCGACGATGACGTTGTCGATACCCGCGCGCTGCAGCAACTGGCCCAGCAGCAGGCCGGCCGGGCCCGCCCCGACGATGGCGATTGTGGTCCTCATGCGCCCTCCCGACACTTCAGATGTGATGGCGGCCAGTGTCGATTGCCAAACGCCCGTGTCCAAGGGACGATGCTGGCCAGTCCTTGGACTTTTCGCAGATGCCAAACCACGCCGCCGATTCAGTCCACGCCAATGCGGTGCCTGCCTTCGGCCTCTACGGCGAGACCTGGTCCAGCCAGGTGCTGGATCGGATGCATTGGGAATCCATCCCGGCGCGCAGCCGCCTGCACGGTTGGCATATCCGCCCGCATCGACACAGCGACCTGCTGCAGCTGATGTATGTGCAGCGCGGTCCGGCCCACCTGGAGATCGACGATGCGACGCAGCGGGTGGACGCGCCGACCTTGGTGTTGCTGCCGCCATTGAGCGTGCATGGCTTCCGTTTCCACCGGCGCGTGCAGGGGCATGTGCTGACCCTGTCGGCCCAGGTGATCGCCGAGTTCTGCAATCAGTGGCCGGCGCTGGGACGTGGACTCGCGCAGCCGGCATGCCTGGACGCCGACGCGGACACCGGCATGCTCGACCACCTGTTCGACACAGTGGCCGGCGAATACCAGGGGCGTCGGCCCGCGCGCGCGGAGATGCTGCAGGCCCTGGTGGCCCAACTGCTGGTGTGGACGGCACGCGCCTGCCAGAGCCGGTTAGATGCCCCGATGCAGGACACGACGCCGCACGCACGGGGCGCGCGGCATCTGCAGGCCTATCTGTCACTGGTGGATGCGCACTTCCGCGAGCACTGGCCGCTGCAACGCTATGCGCAGCAGGTAGGGGTGAGCAGCGGCCACCTCAACGCACTGTGTCGGCGCCTGGCCAGCGCGACCGCGCTGCAGCTGCAGCAGCGGCGCTTGCTGCTGGAGGCCCAGCGGAGCCTGACCTATACCACCCTGGACGTGCAGCAGGTCGCGGCAATGCTTGGATTTTCCGATGCTGCGTACTTCAGCCGCTGGTTCAGCCGCAGCGCCGGCTGCGCACCCAGTGCGTTCAGGAGCCGGGGCCGCCGCCAGGGCGTGGGCTAGCGGGGTGCGGCCAGGCGGATCGACAGCACCGCCACCATCGCCAGCACCAGCGGCAAGGCCAGCAGGTAATACAGATTGGCCGGCTGCCAGCCGGCATCGACCATCACGCCCACAGTCATCGGCGAGAGGATGGCGCCGATCCGGCCGATGCCGATCGCCCAGCCCAGGCCCGTGGTCCGCACCGTCGGGTCGAAGACCGCCGGCGCCATGCCATACAGGCCCGCCATGGAGCCGAACAGCGCCATGCCGATCACGAAGGCGGTCGGAAAGGCCAGCTGCAGGTGGGTCCCGGCCATGGCGAAGACCGCCATCGACACCCCCGCCAGCAGGAAGCTGCCCGCGGTCAATCGGGTCAGCAGATAACGCGAGGCCAGCCAGCCGAAGATGCTGCCGCCCAGCATGCCGCCCAGGTTGAGCAGGACCCCGCCGGTGATGCCCTGTTCGGCCGACATGCCGCCCTGCACCAGCAGCTTGGGCGTCCAGCTCAGCACGAAGTAGAACGTGAACATGTGCAGGAAGAAACTGGCCGCGATCAGCAGCGAGGTCCTGCGCAGCTGTGGCGTGAACAGCGCTCCGTAGCCCGTGCGTGGCGCTACTTCGGGCGGGGGCGGGAGAACTTCCAGCCGCGGCTGGCGCATCCGCTGCAGCAGCCCATTGAGTCGCTCCAGCGCGCCGGCCGGACGACGGCTCATCAGGAAGTCCAACGACTCGGGCAGCAGCAACAACACCAGGGGGATGCACAGCAGCGAGGCCAGCGCGCCGAACAGGAACACCGCATGCCAGGAGAAGTGCTGCAGGATCAGCGTGGCGATCAGGCCGCCGATGGTCGCGCCGACCGGATAGCCGGTGGCCTGCAGCGCCACGGCCGTGCTGCGGTAGCGGGCGCTGGCGTATTCGGCGGTGATCACGCCCGAGCAGGCCAGCATGCCGCCGATGCCCAGCCCGGTGAACACGCGCAGCAGTCCCAGCTGCCATGCATTGTGGGCCAGGGCCGAACTGGCCATGCCCAGCGTCAGGATGACCAGGCACCACAGGATCATGGTGCGCCGCCCGAAGCGGTCGGCCAACGGTGCCAGCAGCAGTGAGCCAGCCGCCATGCCCACCAGCCCGGCGCTGAGCATCAGGCCCAGCTCGCTGCCGGACAGCGACCAATCGCTGGACACGTGCGGGGCGGTGAAGGCCATGACCATCACGTCAAAGCCATCCAGCATGTTGAGGACGATGCAGACCCCGATCGCCACCCACTGGAATGGGCTCATGCGATCAAGCGCGAGGTTGCTGGAAGCGGCGGTGGGTGCGGTCATTGCTGAATCCTGATTCGTTGGGCGCTACGACGGTTGAGGCGGCGGTCAGCCGACCGGAATGCGCTGGCGGTCGCGGACCGAGGCGACGCGAACCGGATGCAGGCCCACCGCGCCCTGGCCGGACAGGGCGAGCGCCCACGGCAGCGGATCCACACTCCCGGCGTCGCTCATGCGCGTGGACGGCTCGATTCCGATGAGCGCCCAGAAATCGCGAGTCATCCGCTCCGGCCTGGTGGAGCCGTCACGCTTCACCGGCAGATGCGGGTCGGTGACGGCCTGCTGCGCGCCAGCCAGGGCTGGCAGGCCCAGGCAGGACAGCGCGGCGACACAAAGGCCGGTCAGGCATAGCGCCTGGATGTTCTTGGGCATGACGTCTCCCTCCTGCAAAACAGGAGCGCTTCTTGTGGCGTGATGTACGTGTCGTCCTTGCGGTCTGACCGGTGCCTGCCGATCCTGCTGCAGCAGGGCTCACACGCTAGGTTTATCGCCCTACGTGGTTCAAGTTCGAATATCGAATGGGAGGGCGATATTCGGACATCTGGCATGAGACTTTTGTCTAGCATCGCCGCTTAGCCATCGGGGGCAATGGCGCGTTCGGCCGCGATGGTGACTGGCGAAGGGGGATGCGAACCGCACTGGATCGTCTTCCCCCTCACGCAGGTCTGGCCGATCCACGCTTGGTCGGGTGGCGCCGCGTCTGCGCGACCGCCCGCGGCTAGACTGGGCAGGCCGGCGTCTGGCGCCCGCCAGCAGTCCGATCAGTCCGTGCGGGTCTTGCTGGCGTCGGCGTCGCCGTGGAGCACTTCCAGGGGGCGCTGTCCCGCGCGTGCCTTGGTGAAGATTTCGGCGTAGCGCAGGGTCGCGTTGGCGTGTTCGCGCATGAGGGCTTCGGCACGTGCCGACTGGCCGGTGCGCATGGCATCGACGATGGCGTGATGCTGCAGGTGCGCGAAGTTGAAGCGGGTCCACTCCCCGGCGAGGTTGTTGTTGTCGAACGCCAATGCGCTACTGGAGGCGAAAGGCAGGTGGTCGTTGCGCGACAGCGCGGTGGCGACGGCCGCGTTGCCGCTGGCCTCGACGATCACCTGGTGAAAGGTCATGTTGAGCTCGTGGTAGACCTGCATGTCGTCGGCCACGATGTGGCCCTTGGCGAAGAGCGCATCGCCGCGTTCCAGGCATTGCTCCAGGACCGCCAGTGACGCGGCCGGCAAGCCGCGCTCGGTCGCCTGGCGCGCGGCCAGCCCCTCCAGCACGCCGCGCACCTCCACGGCATTGGCCAGGTCCTGCGCTTCCACGCTCGGCACCATGTAGCCGCGCGCACCGCATCGCACCAGCAGGCCTTCCTGTTCGAGCGTGCGGAACGCAAGCCGCACCGGCGTGCGGGAGACGCCCAGGGACTGGGCAGTCTGGATTTCGGCCAGGCGCACCCCGGCGGGCAACGCACCGGACGCGATCATGTTGCGCAGGGAAATCAGGACGCGCTGCCCGGGCTTGGATTCCATGGTGACGGGGATGCTTCGTGCGGATCTGGAGGGGAGTCGCATCTTAAGCACAGCGCTTCGCTGGGGGTGTTTTGGATCCAAAATATCCAAATTCCTTAGACCAAAGGATGATTACCCGCGATATTGGATCCAATAAAGTGCGGCGCAGTGATCGAACCAGTAGAGGACGCCGTCGATGTTTCCCAAGAACGCGTGGTACGTGGCCTGCATGCCCGACGAACTGGCCGACAAGCCACTCGGTCGCCGGATCTGCGGGGAAAAGATCGTCTTTTTCCGGGGCGCCGATGCTGCGGTGCAGGCGGTCGAGGATTTCTGCCCGCACCGTGGCGCGCCGCTGTCGCTGGGTTTCATACAGGACGGCCACCTGGTCTGCGGCTACCACGGACTGGTGATGGGCGGGGATGGCAAGCCGGTCTCCATGCCGGGCCAGCGCGTCCAGGGGTTCCCCTGCAACAAGGCCTATCCGGTGATCGAACGCTACGGGTTCGTGTGGGTGTGGCCGGGGGAGGCGGCCCTGGCCGATCCGGCCAAGCTGCATCACCTGGAATGGGCAGAGCGTGCCGACTGGGCCTATGGCGGCGGCATGTACCACATCAGGTCCGACTACCGCCTGATGGTGGACAACCTCATGGACCTGACCCACGAGACCTATGTCCACGCCAGCAGCATCGGCCAGAAGGAGATCGACGAGGCGCCGGTCAAGACGCGCATGGAGGGCGAGCAGGTCGTGACCAGCCGCTTCATGGACAACATCGCCGCGCCGCCGTTCTGGCGGATGGCGTTACGTGGCAATGGACTGGCGGACGATGTGCCGGTGGATCGCTGGCAGATCTGCCGCTTCACCCCGCCCAGCCACGTCCTGATCGAAGTGGGCGTCGCCCATGCGGGCCACGGCGGCTACGACGCACCGGCCGAAAAGAAGGTCAGCAGCATCGTGGTGGACTTCATCACGCCGGAGACCGAGACCTCGCACTGGTACTTCTGGGGCATGGCCCGCAACTTCCGGCCCGACGACGCCGAACTCACCGCCAGCATCCGCGAGGGCCAGGGCAAGATCTTCGCCGAGGACCTGGAGATGCTGGAACGCCAGCAGCAGAATTTGCTGGAACACCCCGAACGCGCGCTGCTCAAGCTCAATATCGATGCGGGGGGGGTGCAGTCGCGCCGCATCATCGACCGCCTGCTGGCGGCCGAGCGCGCCGTCGGCGCCGAGGCCGCGGCATGATCGAGGTGCAGGTGGTCGCCGTGCGCGAGGAGGGCGAACACCTGCGCAGCTTCGAGTTGCGGCGCACGGACGGTGGCGCATTGCCCACTTTCGAGGCCGGTGCGCACATCGACGTGCAGCTGCCGGGCAAGCTGACCCGCCAGTACTCGCTCTGCAACGCGCCACACGAGACCCATCGCTACCTGATCTGCGTGCTGCGCGAATCCGCATCGCGCGGCGGCTCGGAGGCCATGCATGCCCTGGCCGAGGGCGGCGTGCTGACCATCAGCGCGCCGCGCAACCTGTTTGCCCTGCACCCAGCGCCTGCCTACAGCCTGTTGTTCGCCGGCGGCATCGGCATCACGCCACTGATCGCCATGGCCGAGCACCTTGCACGCAACGGTCGTTCCTTCGAGCTGCACTACAGTGCGCGCGGGCCCGGCCGGGCCGCCTTCCTGGAACGTCTGCGCGCGGCGCCCTGGGGCGATCGGGTCCACCTGCATTTCGACGATGGTCCCGCGCATCTGCGCCTGGACGTGGCCCAGGCCCTGGCCGCCGCGCCGGACGGAGCCCATCTGTATGTCTGTGGCCCGGCCGGCTTCATCGACCACGTGTTCCAGGCGGCCGAGGCGTCCGGCTGGGACCCGGCGCGTCTGCACCGCGAATACTTCAGCGCCGCGCCGTCACCGGTGGACGCCGGGGAGCAATCCTTTGAGGTCCAGGTCGCCAGTTCTGGAGAGGTCCATACCATCCCGCCGGGGCGCAGCATCGCCCAGGTGCTGGACGAGGCGGGTGTGTTCGTCCCGGTGTCCTGCGAGCAGGGCATCTGCGGGACCTGCGTGACGGCCGTCCTGGAGGGAACGCCGGACCACCGCGATCAGTTCCTGTCGGCGGACGAGCACGCGCGCAACGACCAGATAACGCTGTGCTGCTCGCGCGCCCGCAGCGCACGCCTGGTGCTGGACCTGTAGCGCCGCCGCGCGGCCGTCGCGGCGCGCCCGCAACGCGGGGCGCCGCAATGCCTGGGAGCGTCCTTACTTGCCGCGCGCGCGGGCGAAGGCGGCGGCGAGCGCGTTGTCGGCCGGCGGGGCGCTGGGCTTGGGCGGACGGGCACCACCGCCACCGGGACGGCTGCCACGATCGCCGCGTGGAC